>JAUSBL010000092.1 GCA_030658975.1 Candidatus Latescibacterota bacterium | reverse complement strand
AGAAGATCACGGTGGAAGAGGTCCTGGCCAAAGTAACTGAAACCAACAAAACTGGCAAAAGTTAACGACGGTTCAAAAACCAATGAACAATACCAAACTAACCATTCACTGCCTTTTAGCCTGGCTGGCCGCTGGTTTGGCCGGGGTATCACAGGCTGCCGCCGAACCTTCCCGGAAATTCAACCGGGGCGAAAAGATGTCTTTTTCCATCGAATATGCGGGCATCACGGCGGGTTATTCATACATGCGGGTCGACAGCGAGCTGACCTATGTGGGCCAGCGCAGAGCCTACCACATCGTCAACGAGACCTGGTCCAACCCGTTCTTCTCAAAGTTCTACCAGGTGCACGACCGTTTCGAGGCCTTTACCGACTACGAACACCTGTATTCCCTGCGTTATCAGAAGAAACAGCGGGAGGGGGGCTACCGCCACGAGGAGTCGCTGGATTTCGACCAGGAACAGAACCAGGTCACCTACAACACCGGCCAGGTGATAGCCACCACCCCCCAGGCCCGGGACATCCTGACCTCGCTGTACTATGCCCGGACCTTTTCCCTGGCGGCCGGACAGTCGCTGTATATCGACAACCATACCGACAAGAACAATTACCCGCTGGAGGTCAAGCTGCTCCGGAAGGAAAAGGTCAAGACCATCTTCGGCAAGGTGGAATGCTTGGTGGTGGAGCCGGTGCTGCGCTACCCCGGGCTGTTTCAGAACAAAGGGCGGCTCCTGGTCTGGCTGACCAACGACAGCCGCCGGATCCCGGTGCTGATGAAAAGCAAGATACTGGTGGGTTCCATCAACGCGGTGCTCAAGGAATATGACCAGGGAATAGACGGCCCGGATTACCTGGTCGGCGAAAAGAAATAAAGGCGTTAAAGACATGAAAAAACTCAAGGAAATAGACATCTCCCAGGTCAAAAGCTATTCCATCAGGGACCGCCGGAGCAAGGTGGACCTGGGCCAGCTGGCCAAGATTATAAAGCCGGGATCTTCGCTGGCACAATTCCTTTATTCCCTGCCCAGGACGCTGAAGGTCAATGACCTGTTTTCCCTGGCCCAGGCGGTGCGGAAAGCCCGGAGCCGGGGGCGGCCGGTGATAGTGATGATGGGGGCCCACCCCATAAAATGCGGGCTTTCCCCGGTGCTGATAGATCTGATGGATCAGGGCTACATCACCCACCTGGCCACCAACGGGGCCGGGGCCATCCACGACTTTGAAATGGCCTGCTGGGGCAAAACCTCCGAGGATGTGGCCGCCGGCCTGGAGGACGGCAGTTTCGGCATGGCCCGGGAGACCGCCGACGGTATCAACGGCGTCATCAAGGCCGCCAGCCTCTGCCGGATGGGCTACGGCCAGGCGCTGGGGCAGTACCTGACCGGGATCAGGGCCAAATACCAGAAGTTCAGCCTGCTGGCGGCTTGCAGCCGGAACGGAATACCAGTCACGGTCCACGTGGCGGTGGGCACCGACATCATCAATCAGCATCCCAGCTACGACGGGGCCGCCGCCGGGGACTGCAGCGCCCGGGATTTCCGGATCCTGGCCCAGTCGGTGACCAAACTGCCGGGCGGAGTGGTGATCAACATCGGCTCCACCGTGATCATGCCGGAGGTATTTCTAAAGACCCTGACCGTGGCCCGCAACCTGGGGCACAAGGCCAGGGATTTCACCACCGCCAACTTTGACATGATCCAGCACTACCGGCCCAACCTCAACGTGGTCAGCCGCCCGACGCAGTCCGGCGGCCGGGGGTACAGTTTTACCGGGCATCACGAGATAATGCTGCCTTTGCTGGCGGCCTTGATAAAACAGCCGGATAAAAAATAAAAAATGAAAATAAGATACAACCCAAGGAGACTTGAAATGCTGAGGCCTTTGATCCTGATCGTTCTTATGGCTCTGGCCCCGGGCTGGGCCCGTTCCCAAAAGCTGAAGACCGTTGTCCCCGAAAAACCGGTGCTGCTGTTCCCGATAAAACAGGCCGGCAAGTGGGGGTATATAGACAATGCCGGGAAACTGGCAGTGGCCCTGCAGTTTGATTCGGCCGGGGTCTTCAGCGAGGGGCTGGCGGCGGTGCGGCTGGGAGACAAGTACGGGTTCATCGATCCCGCCGGCAAGTATGTGATAGATCCCCTGCTGCTGTATGCCGACGCCTTCAGCGAGGGGCTGGCGGCGGTGGGGGTGGTGGGCAAGGACGGATCCGGAAGCTACTGCTACATCAACAAGGCCGGGAAGATAGTGGTCAGTTTCAAAAAGGTGAAGCCGGAAGACATTGGCGGGGTCTATCGCTTCAGCCAGGGCCTGGCCCGGGTGAACATTCAGGACAAATACCGGTTCATCGACAAGACCGGAAAGTTCATCGGGATCCAGAAATTCGACTGGGCCGGCGATTATTCGGACGGACTGGCCCCGGTCAAGATCAAGCAGGCGGGTTATGTGGTGGAAAAGCTCTCCTGCGGCTATATCAACAAGACCGGCAAGATGGTCATCAAACCCCAGTTCGACGACGGAGGTCCTTTCGTGGACGGCCTGGCCCGGGTGAAGACCGGAGGCAAATACGGTTATATCAACAAGATCGGGAAAATGGTGATCAATCCCGCGTTTGACGACGCCCAGGACTTCAGCCAGGAGATGGCCGGGGTAAAGGTCGAGGACAAGTGGGGCTTCATCAGCAAGGGCGGCCAGCAGGCGATAGAACCGCAGTTCCTGGAGGTCCGGCCGTTCTCCGAGGACCTGGCCGGGATCAAGGCCGGCGAAGTGTGGGGTTACGCCGACAAGACCGGCAAGATCGCGGTGGACACCCAGTTTGACGAGGTCTTCAAATTTTCCAACGGTTTGGGGATGATCAAGAACGACGGCGATTACGGATATATCAACAAGAACGGAGAATCCATCTGGGAACCGGTGGAATAAAGGACCCTTAGATGGAAACAAAAAACCGCCCGGCTGTATGTCGAGCGGTTTTTTTAGTCTTTGGGATCAACCCCGGGTGATCCTTTTTACCATCACTATCCCGGCCTGCCAGCCACCGGCCAGATTCTGGCTGATCTTGTCGCCGAACAGGGTGAGCAGGGTGCCCACCGGGTGGGACCTTTCCTCCCTGAGTTTCAAGGCCAGGGGCAGGGTAAATATCCTGGCCAGCGAGGAAAAGGCAAAGAGCAGGTGGAAGTTGATCAGGGTATGCCCCAGCAGCACGAATTTGAAATCATGCAGCGCGTTGGCCATCCAGCCGCCGGCCAGAGATGCCAGGAACACGGCGAATCCGGTGGTCACGGTATAGATCGAAAGGTAGGAGGTCCGGTTCTGCTCCGGCGCGGTCAGCAGCAGCAGGTTGAAGCCGGCCAGGGTGAATCCCGGCCAGAAAAAACCGGTCAGGAAGGCATCCACCCAGATGGGCAGGTAAAAGTCAGGGGTGGCGAACAGCCAGAACAGCGGCAGCAGGAAGATGCCGACCAGGTTGAAGATCAGCACCGGGCGGTTCCCCAGCTTGTCGATTATTTTCCCCCACAACGGCTGGGTGGAAAGGTTAAGTATCCCGGCGACGATGGAGTAGAGGGCGATCACCGAGTATGGCATCTTAAGATTCTTGATCATGTGGGCCCCGAAGAACGGCCCGGCAATGGCGGTGGACAGCGACCAGCAGATGAAGAAGGTCAGCAGTTTTTTGAAATTGGGATCGGCGAAGGGCAGTTTTACGATCTCGTAAATGGAGAGTGACTTTTCCCCCTTCAAGGGCGGCTCCCACTGGCGGTTCAGGATCAGCCCGGCTATCACGGCAAACAGGGCGGCCAGCCCGAAGATCAGGGCAAATCCCTGATCCTGCAATCCGGCCGCTTTCATCCGGTCAAAGCCCCAGCCGGCCCCGTAATTGGTGAGCATGGTCACCGCCCCCAGGATGGCGCTGCGCTTGCCGAAATAGACTCCCCGCTTTTCCGGGGGCACCAGGTCGGTCATCCAGGAAAGCCAGGCGGTGTTGGCGGCGCTGAGGATGGTATTCCCCAGGAACATCACGGCAAAGAACAGGGCCAGTTTAAAGCCGGGCATGATCTTGATGAAGGGCAGGACGCAGAGCAGAGCCCACAATGCCCGCCCGACGGTGGCCCCCCAGACGGTAAGTTTCTTGCGGCTGCCCAGCCGTCCCAGGATCTGGGCGCTGATAACCGAGCCTATGGTGGACAGGGCGTTGAGGGCCGCCAGCAGTCCCAGTTGAAAATCGTTGGCCCCCAGCATCAGGGCGTATCCGGTGACCAGGGCTCCCAGACTGACGGTGATGTGGACGGTGGCAAAACTGCCTTCGATGATGGAGATCTTCAGGCTGCGATCCGGTTCGTTCAGTCGGGGTAAATTATCACGATGTGTGTTTTTGGTCATAAGGCACTAAGGATATACTATTTCCCCTTAAATTGCAAGACCACAGATATTCCTTGAAAAATGAGGCATTTGGGAATATAATAACTTGATATGCATGACTGTCGTAATGTGCTGGGCCGCCGGATTCTTTAAATATATTTCATGAATGCTATAAAGATAAACATAAACGGTATCGTTCAGGGGGTCGGCTTCAGACCCTTTATCTACCGCCTGGCCAAAAAGCACGGACTGGCAGGCTGGGTGCTTAATTCCAGCCAGGGGGTGGAGATTCATGTCCAGGGCAGGGCCGAAGGCATCGATCTTTTCTTGTCCCAGATCAAAAGCGAACTGCCGCCCCAGGCCTTGATCGATGAACTGATGGTCGCCCCGGCAGAGCCGGCGAACTGCAAGGATTTTGTCATCAGGGAGAGCTTGAGCAGCGGCGGAGCCACCAGGATCTCCCCCGACATCGGCCTTTGCTCCGACTGTCTAAATGAGATGCTGGATGCGAATGACCGGCGTTACCTGTATCCCTTCATAAACTGCACCAACTGCGGGCCGCGGTTCTCCATCATCCAAAACACCCCGTATGACCGGCCTTTGACATCCATGGCTGGCTTTGCCATGTGCCCCGATTGTCAAAAGGAATACGACGATCCGGAAAACAGAAGATTTCACGCCCAGCCCAATGCCTGTACGGTCTGCGGACCCAGGGTCTGGCTCTGCGGCCGGGACGGCAAGGCAACGGCCGAAAGATCAGAAGCGATGACCAAGACCGCAGAATTGTTGTTGTCCGGTGAGATCTTGGCCGTCAAGGGAATAGGGGGATTTCACCTGGCCTGCGATGCCGGCAATGACGCCGCGGTCAAGAAACTTCGCGACAGGAAGAACAGGCCGGACAAGCCGCTGGCCCTGATGTGCGGCTCTCTGGAGGATGCCAGGAGCATCTGCCGGGTAAGCGGATCGGAGGAGAAAGTGCTGGGATCAAGCCAAGCGCAGATAGTGCTGTTACGTAAAACTGAAATCAAAAGGCAGAATAAAAATAATATTTCAGAACAGGTGGCACCGGGAAACAATTATTTGGGAGTGATGATGCCATATGCTCCGATGCATCATCTTTTGTTTAGGGAGCTGAAAAAAATAAATCCCGAACTCAAGGCCCTGGTGATGACCTCGGGCAATGCCCAGGATGAGCCGGTGGTGGCCGGCAACCGGGAGGCTTTGAACAGGCTGGGAGGCCTGGCCGACCATTTTCTGCTGAACGACCGGGATATTGAGAACCGCAATGACGACTCGATAGTCTTTGTAAACGACACAATAAATATCAAATCAGAAATCAGAAAGCAGAATAATCAGGAAACGTTGTCAAACGAGAATCAGCAGATCGTTCAGATAGTCCGCCACTCCCGGGGCTATGCGCCCAATCCGATAATGCTCCCGGTTTCGGTGCTGCCGACGCTGGCGGTGGGAGGGGAGATGAAGAACGTTTTCTGTCTGGCGGAAGGCAACAGGGCCTATCTTAGCCAATACATCGGCGAGATGGATAACCTGGCCACCCTGGAATTTTTTAAAGAGATGGTTGAGAAATACCAGAAGTGGTTTCAAATAAAACCGGAGATCATCGTCCACGACCTGCACCCTGACTATCTTACCACCCGATGGGCCCAGGAACAGAACGGCGCAACTCTGCGTGCGGTACAGCATCACAAAGCACACATCCTGAGCACCCTGGCGGATAACGGCAAAATGATCCCAACCATTGGGGTGGCCTTCGACGGTACCGGCTACGGCGAAGACGGCAAGATCTGGGGCGGGGAGTTCTTCCTGTTCGACGGCAAAACGATGGACCGGGCCGGGCACCTGGAATACCTGCCCCTGCCCGGAGGCGAAACCTCCATCAAAAAGCCCTACCGGATAGCCGCCGGCTACAGCAAGTATCTTTTGAACGAACTGCCCACAGGCATTATCCCCGAAAAATACCAATCTGAGCTGGAACTGATATCCAAACAATTGGACAGCGGGTTCAACCTGGCCTGGACCTCCAGCCTGGGCCGGCTGTTCGACGCGGTCAGCGCATTGCTGGGGGTATGTCCCGCCATTACTTTTGAGGCCCAGGCGGCCATTGCGCTGGAGAATTGCGTTGATCATGGCACCACCGGCAGATACGATCATCAGATAATCCAATCGGATGGGCAATCCATAGTCTCGTTAAAGGAGATGTGGCGGCAGTTGACGGATGACGCTAAAAACGGCGTGGCACCAGGCGCTTGTTCGGCCAAATTCCACAATACAATCGTTGACTTTACCCTGGCAATGTGCGATAATTTAAAGTTGCGATCAGGGATAAAAACCGTGGCACTTTCCGGGGGCGTCTTCCAAAATCGTTATCTTTTAACTCTCATACATCAAGAGCTTATCCGGAAACACTATCAAGTCCTAATACATAGACAAGTGCCTTCCAATGACGGCGGGATTTCTTTGGGACAAGTCCTTTCGTACCTGCTTAAATGACCATTTCCAATTAACCATTTATTTATTTACCTAATATGTGTTTAGCCATACCAGCAAAAATAGAGACCATCGAGGGGAACAAGGCCGAGGTGGACATCCGGGGCCTTAAGCGCAGCATCGGCCTGCACATGATGCCCGACGCCAAGGTGGGGGAGTTTGTGCTGATCCACGCCGGCTTCGCCATACAAAGGATAGATCCCAAGGAAGCCGAGGATACCTACCGGTTGTTGGAACAGACCGGGATCACCATCACCTGATGTCCAGCCAGCATGATCGATCTTGATAAATTCCGCGACCCGGTGGTGGCCGCAAAACTTGTCAAAAGGATAGAGAGCCTGTGCGACGGCCAGCATTCCTTCATGGAGGTTTGCGGCAGCCACACCATGGCCATCTCCCAGTTCGGCATCCGGGGGCTGATCCCGAAGTCAATAAAACTTTTATCCGGGCCGGGCTGTCCGGTCTGCGTCACTTCGCTTTATGACATCGACCGGATGATAGCCATTGCCGGGCTGAAGGACGTGATATTCACCACCTTCGGCGACATGGTCCGTGTCCCCGGTTCGCATTCCAGTCTAAGGGAAGCCAGATCCCAGGGGGCCGATGTCAGGATACTGTATTCCCCGCTGGATGCCCTGCAGATCGCCGCCGAGAACCCGCAAAAACAGGTGGTCTTTGCCGGGGTGGGTTTCGAGACCACCTCGCCCACCATCATCGCCACGGTGCTGGAGGCCAAAGAGAAGGGCATCGGCAATTTTTCGGTCTATCCGGCTTTCAAAACCGTGCCCAATGCATTGAAGGCCATACTGGAATCCGGCCAGACCAGGATAGACGGGTTCCTCTGTCCGGGACATGTCTCGGCCATCATCGGCAGCCGGCCTTATCAATTCATCCCGGCGGAATATCAGATCCCCTGCGTTATAGCCGGATTTGAGCCGCTGGACATACTGGAATCAATAGTGATGTTGCTGGAACAGATCAAAGCGCATAAAAAAGATGGTTCGGCTTTCTCCGTGCAGACGGAATACCGGCGCGGCGTGCCGGATGCCGGCAACCCTCACGCCCTGGCAATCCTGGACAAAGTGATGCTGTCCTGCACCGCCGAATGGCGGGCCATCGGCAGCATACCGGAGACAGGGCTTTGCTTCAGGGAAGAGTATGGTTCCTTCGATGCTTCCAAGCGCTTCGATATCAAAGTGGAACCCGCCAAAGAACCCCAAGGGTGCATTTGCGGCCAGGTGATGATGGGGCTTCATCAGCCTGATGAATGTCCGATGTTCGGGAAGAAGTGCACTCCGGAAAACCCGGTAGGTCCGTGCATGGTGTCATCCGAGGGGGCCTGCGCGGCGTGGTACAAGTATCAAATTTGACGAGGGATCAGTATATGTTTAAAAAAAGCAGGCTTATCATTTTAATGATTCTATCAGCCGCTAGCGCAGCAAGGGGTGAAATCCTGTTTGAGCTGAATCCGTTATGTTTGCCGTTATTGGCAAACGGACCGGCCATACAAGGCGG
>JAUSBL010000090.1 GCA_030658975.1 Candidatus Latescibacterota bacterium | reverse complement strand
AAGGTAGCGCTTTGCTTTTTGCACTGATATTTTATCGGGCATTCTGGTTTGCTTTCCGCTTTTTAAACAGCTCGTCAAGTTTGTCCAGAAGCACCCCGGCCAGTTCCGGCTTTCCCATCAGGGGCAGTTTAACCGCCCGGCCTTTGGGTTCCAGCAAAGTGGCCCGGATATTGCCGCTGGCAATGGTCTGGGAATCGTTGGCCACTATCAGGTCCAGGTTCTTGGCAATGAGTTTCTTCCGGGCGTTGGCCAAAAGGTCTTTCGATTCCAGGGCAAAGCCCACCATCAGGGCGTGTTTTTTGTTGTTTCTGGACGCCTGGGCCAGGATGTCGGCCACCGGCTCCAGTTTCAGGTCCAGGGAACCGGAGCCCCGTTTTATCTTCTGGGCGCTGGCCTTCGACGGTCTGAAATCGGCCACCGCCGCCGTCATTATCAGCGCCTTGTTCAGCGGCAGATGTTTCTTGACCGCCTGGGACATTTGTTCCGCCGTTCTAACCTTCACCACCTTCTCAACATCGGGTAGCGTCAGATCCGCCGGACCGGTGATCAAAGTGACCCTGGCCCCCCGGGCTGCAGCCTCCACGGCCAGGGCGTAGCCCATCCGGCCTGACGATCGGTTGGTGATGGTCCGCACCGGGTCTATGTCCTCTTCGGTCCGGCCGGCGGTGATCAGCACCGGGATCCCGACCAGCTGTTGGTTGGGATACAGAGCCTCCTCGATGGCCTTTTCTATCGCCTCCAGCGGGGCCAGCCGTCCCTTCCCTGTGTCTCCGCAGGCCAGGCGGCCGCTCTCGGGCTCTATGATCTTCCAGCCGAAAGCTTTCAGTTTTTTCAGGTTCTCCTGCACCGCTTGGGCCTGCCACATGTTGACGTTCATGGCCGGGGCTATAAGAATTGGAGCTGTGGCGGCCATGGCCACGGTGGTCAGAAGATCATCGGCAATGCCGTTTGCCGCCTTGCCCAGAAAATTGGCGGTGGCCGGGGCTACCAGCACCAGGTCGGCCCACTGGGCCAGCGAGATGTGCTCTATCTGCTGGGGCTTTTGTCTGGGGAAAAGCTCCAGGGCCGCCGGGTTTCCTGTCAGCGACTCGAACGAGGCCGGCCCCACCAGCTGGCAGGCCGACCTGGTCATCACCGCCGTCACCCGGTGCCCCTTTTTGCACAGCCGGCTGGCCAGGTCCAGGGCCTTGTAGGCCGCGATGCTGCCGGTCACCCCCAAAAGTATTTTCTTGCCTGAGCTCATGTATGCTGGAAGACCACCTGCCCGTCGCGCATCCGTTCCAGGGCCATGGTGATCGGCTTGATCTCCATCTCCTGGGATGACATCCGGCGGATCTCGTGCAGGCGCCTGGCTTCGCGGGCCGCCACCAGCACCGCGATGTATTTGTTCTCCAGCCCCTTGGAGATCTCGTCGATCGGTATGAAACCCATGATAGCTCCTCTGTTTTTTTAGTTTTTTATCTTTGATTTTTTATTTGTCGCGCACCTGGCTTTCACTTTATGACATTGACCACTTCGTCCCGGTTGTAGCGGATCAGTTTGCAGCGCTCGGCTTCTATGATTGCGGTCACGGTCCTGACCGTCTGGTCAAACTTGTCGTTGATCAGCCAGTATTCAAAATCCCCGATCTCCTGCATCTCCAGCTTGGCCCGGTTCAGCCGCTTGTTGATCACTTCCTCGGAATCGGTGGCCCGGCCCTTGAGGCGGACCTTCAGTTCTTCGAAGGTCGGCGGCAGCACGAAGATGGTGACCGCCTGGGGATACATTTTCTTGATGGCCCGGGCCCCCACCGTGTCGATGTCCATGATCACGTCCTGGCCGTCGTTAAGCTTGTCATCGATCTGCTTGCGGGGGGTGCCGTAGTAATTCTCGTGGACCATGGCCCATTCCAGCAGCTGTCCCGCCTCCAGCATCTGCTCGAACTCCTTGACCGGGACGAAATGGTAATCCTGGCCGTCGCGCTCTCCCGCCCGGGGGGGCCGGGAGGTGACCGAGATGGAATAGTAGATCTCGGGATGCAGGGCCTCGATGCCGCGGCAGAGCGAGGTCTTGCCGGCCCCGGAGGGGGCCGAGAGGATGATGGGAAAGCCTTTGCGGTCGGGATAGATCATGTCAAGCTGTGCTCATATTGTTAATGTGAAATATTTTCCATCCGCAGATTTTCACAGATTTTTATATGATTTGGATTGTCCGAGAATGAAAATGGTAATTATAATCTGCGTTAATCTGTGGATAGGAATAGAGCTAATCTCTGTCCTACTGTATCAGCAGGCGCTGGGCCAGTTCCCCGGCCGAGGCGCAGATGGCCGTCAGGTCTATCCCCTGGTCCTGGTCCACCCGCAGCTGCTGGCCGGTGGCGGGATCCACCAGAAGCACTTTCACATAATAGCCGGTTTCGGTCTTGTCTATCTGGCCCACCAGCATTTGCCTGACGTTCAAGGCCTGTCCCATCTGGGCGGCGCAGATCGGCTCCAGGCAGTATGTCTGGGCCAGGTTTTTCCGGGCCAGCAGTTCCTGCATCCGGTCCTTGGGGGTGACGCTGAAGCGCCCTGTCTTGTCCATCTCGGCCCTCAAAAAGTCGGCGTAGACCAGGGCATCCTGCCAGGAGGCATTGGGGCCCTGATAGATGTTGACCGCGGCCTTTATCTGCGAGGTATCTCCGGCCGCAGCCAGGGCCGCCCCCTCGGTGGTCACCTGGCCCAGCCGGGCTCCGGGCTTGGCCTGCTCAACCGGTTTGGCGGTCCCAACCCCGGCCTGCTGTGTTTTCTTGCCGGATTTGGAAAGGAAACCCAGATCAAACCTCAGGCCGGCGCTTAGGGCAAAGGTCTCCCAGGGCTTGAAATCGCTGACGCTGCTCATGTTCTGAACCTTAAGAATGCCGTTGGCTAGGTTCATCCGGGTGGCCACCATCACCTCGCCCACATAGACCGGCATCCGAACGCCCACCCCGGCCAGCACCATGGGAGGGGTGCTGTATATCTTCTTCTGGTCCAGGGCCACGTACTGCCAGCTGCTGGCCAGGCCGATGCTCATGGTGGCCTTCTTGATGGAGAGCGAGGTTCCGGCCGAGGCATAGGCCTTGCCCAGCATGGGCCACTGGCCGTCCATGATATCGGTGCCGCCGTTGATACCCAGCCGGAAGCCCCAGAACTTCAGTCCCAGCGAAGCCTTGACCGAAAGGATTCCCGGGAACTCTATGCCGCCTTCCTCCTGCCCGCTCTTGTGCTTGTATTCTATCCCGCCCAGATAAAGCTTGGCAGTGCCGGTAATGGTGTCCGAAAGGGAATCGTACACCAGGGCGCTGACGTCAACTGAATCCAGCCGGGGTTCGCCGTAAGGAATGCCGGCGCTGTTGAAATAATCCCCCTTAAGGGTATAGGGCATGCCCTTTTCGATGGACAGCCCGGCCTTGAGGATGGGGATCTCGAAATTGGCGCTGACCACCAGGCTGGTCTGGGTGCCGGAGAGCTGGCACTCGAAATTATCGTAGAATATCGAGCTGTCGAAGCTGCTGAAGACCTCGATGTTGTCGATGGTAATGCCGTTGATGGTGTCCCCCACTATCCCTTTCAGGCTGTCGATCCTGGCCGAAGCG
>JAUSBL010000071.1 GCA_030658975.1 Candidatus Latescibacterota bacterium | reverse complement strand
ATGCGGGTGCCCTTGCCGGCCGCCAGGACGACGGCCTGCAGGGTGGGCGCAGCGACGGTCACGGTTGTCCTCCTTCGAGCAGGGCGGCCGCGCGCACCTCGCGCGGTCCGACCTCCAGGACCAGGTTGTCGATGAGGCGCGCCGGCCCGACGCGGGCCGCGATCGCGAGCAGCAGCCGGCCCTCGGCCCGCTCCGGGCGGTCGAGGTCGGGCACGCGCCGGACCTCGGCGTACTCCACGACGTCGGCGTCGGCGAGGTGCAGGGCCAGCAGGTCCTCGAGCGCGGCGACGGCGCGCTCGCCCGCCTCCAGCTCGCGCCGCGCCGCCTGCAGAGCCCGCGACAGGCACGCCGCGCGCCGGCGGTCGTCCCCCTCCAGGTAGCGGTTGCGCGACGACATGGCCAGGCCGTCGGGCTCGCGCAGGGTGGGCGCGTCGACGAGGCGCACCGGCAGCGCGAGGTCGCGCACGACCTCGTCCAGGACCAGGCACTGCTGGGCGTCCTTGCGTCCGAACACCGCCACGGCGGGTCCGACCAGGTTCAGCAGCTTCACGACCACCGTCGCGACGCCGCGGAAGTGCCCGGGCCGGCGCGCCCCGCAGAGGACGGCCGCCCGCGGACCGGGTTCGACGGCCGTGCCGTCCGGTCCCGGGTACATCTCCGACACCTGGGGCGCGAAGACGGCGGCGGGACCGAGCGGCCGCAGCAGTTCGAGGTCGCGCTCCAGGTCGCGGGGGTAGCGCGCGAAGTCCTCGCCGGGCGCGAACTGGGTCGGGTTGACGAAGATCGAGACGACGACCGGGCCGCGCGCCGCGGCGCGCTCGACCAGGGACAGGTGGCCCGCGTGCAGGGCTCCCATCGTGGGCACCAGCACCAGCCGGCCGCCGGATCGCAGGGAGGCGAGCCGCGCGAGGTCGGCCCGGGTGTGCAGGAGTTCCACGCCGTCAGCCTTCCCCGGCGCCGCGGGCCGGATCAGGGTCAGCGTGGGGCTCGTCGTGGAAGCAGTGCTCGGGGGCCGGGAAGACGCCGCCGCGCACCTCCTCGGCGTAGCGCCGCAGGGCTGCCACGCCCTCGCCGCCCAGGTCGGCGTAGAGCTTCACGAAGCGCGGACGGCGGCCCCGGTAGAGCCCCAGCAGGTCGTGGAAGACCAGGATCTGGCCGTCGCAGCCGGGACCCGCGCCGATGCCGATGGTCGGGACGCCGACGCCTGCGGTCACGCGCGCGGCCAGTTCCGCCGGGATGCACTCCAGGACCATGGCGAAGCAGCCGGCCTGCTCCAGGAACGCGGCCTCGTCCAGCAGGCGGTCGGCGGCGTCCTTCCCGCGACCCTGCACCCGGAAGCCGCCGAAGCGGTGCACGGACTGCGGCGTGAGCCCGAGGTGTCCCATGACCGGGATCTCCGCCGCCAGCAGGGCCGCCAGGATCGCGCCGCGGCTGCGCCCGCCCTCGACCTTGACCGCCGTCGCGCCGCCGTCCTTCACCAGGCGGATCGCGTGGCGCACCGTGTCGTCGGGCGAGACGTGGAAGCTGCCGTAGGGCATGTCGGCGATCACCGGCACGCCGGGGCGCGCCCGCACGACCGCCGCGGTGTGGTGCACCATCTCCTCGATGGTCACCGGCAGCGTGGTCTCGTGCCCCAGCACGACCATGCCCAGGGAGTCGCCCACCAGCAGCGCGTCGACGCCGGCTTCGCGGGCGATCTGCGCCGAGGCGAGGTCGTAGGCCGTGACCATCACGATCCGCTCCCCCGCGCGCTTGCGGGCGGCGAAGACCTCGAGGTTCGGCTGCGTCTCCATGGCGTCTCCCGGGGTGTCGAGGCCGGTCAGGCGGGCGCGAAGAACCTGGTCCCCTGGAAGGTCTCGCGCAGCTGGTCGAACAGGCGCTCGAAGTTCCGGGGCACGTTCACGTAGTCGAAGTCGTTCGTGTTCACCACCAGCAGGGGCGTCTGCCGGTAGTGGTGGAAATAGTAGCTGTAGGCGCCGTTGAGCGCATCGATGTAGTCGCGGTTCATGTCGCGCTCGAAGCTGCGGCCGCGCCGCGCGATGCGTTCCATGAGCACGTCGGTCGAGGCCTGCAGGAAGATCACGAGGTCCGGCTGCAGGATGCGCTGCTCGAGGATCGTGGCCAGCTGGTCGTAGAGCACGAGCTCGTCGTCGCGCAGGTTCAGGTTGGCGAAGATGCGGTCCTTCGCGAACAGGTAGTCCGAGACCACCGTCTGCGCGAAGAGGTCGCCCTGCAGCAGCCCCTGCTGCTGGCGGTAGCGGCTGAGCAGGAAGAAGAGCTGGGTCTGGAAGGCCAGGGCCGAGCGGTCCTGGTAGAACTTCACCAGGAAGGGGTTCTCCTCCACGACCTCCAGGTTCACCAGGGCGCCGATGTGACCCGCCAGGCGCTTGGTCAGGCTGGTCTTGCCGGCCCCGATCACGCCCTCCACGACGATGTACCGCCAGGGCAGCGTCGCCGCCGCCGCGCCTCCGTGCTCAGCCATCGCTCCCGTCCCAGGCCAGGGTTCCTCCGGGCAGGGGGCGCACCGCCGGCCCGCCTGCGGCGCGGATGATCGCACGAACGGTCCCCACTGTCAGCCCCGAATCGGGCAGGACCCAGCCCGCCGCCAGTTCCGCGAGCGGCTCCAGCACGAAGGCCCGCTCGCGCAGGCGCGGGTGGGGGATCACGAGGTCCGGCTCGGCCAGGACCAGGTCGCCGTAGAGCAGGATGTCCAGGTCGAGGCAACGCGGCTGCAGGTGGGTGCCGGGCGGGCGCCCGCAGCCCCGCTCGATCCGCTGCAGGTCCGCCAGCAGCGCGCGCGGCGCGAGGGTCGTGGCCACCAGAGCGCAGGCGTTCAGGTAGGGGGGCTGCGGCCCGCCGGGGCCGACGTAGACGGTCTCCCAGATCCCGCTGCGGTCCAGGGGGCGCACTCCGGGCAGGGCGCCAACGGCTTCCCAGCCCCGCCGCAGCGCCGACAGCCGGTCGCCCAGGTTGCTGCCCAGGCCCAGCGCCGCCGTCGTCTCGCCCGGCCGGGGCCCCGGCGGCACGGGGCCGTCCGTCACTGGATCGACTCCCCGTGGCCGTGCCGGTGCAGGGGCTTGCGGGCCTTGCGGGACAGCAGATCCTCGCGCGTGCGGTCGATGGTCACCGAGACGCTGCCCAGGAAGTTCTTGATCGGCGGGTTCGGCTTGTGGACCGTGACGGTCGCCGCGTCCAGGGCGAAATCGGTCAGCAGCATGTCGCAGATGCGGCCGGCCAGGGCTTCCAGCAGCTGGAAGGACTCCCCCGCCGTCAGCTCGATGATGCGCTGGTGGACCAGGGTGTAGTCCAGGGCGTCCTGCATCGAGTCGCTGATCGCGGCGCCCTGCACGTCGGTCCACAGTTCCACGTCGATGACGAAGCGCTGGCCGAGTTCGCGCTCGGCCGGGTGGGCCCCGTGGTAGGCGTACACGTCGATGCCGGTGAGTCTGATGCAATCCATCACAGCCTCCTGAATCTTGCCGCGGCCTCGGCCAGCCGCTCGTCCGGGGCCGTCAGGGACAGCCGGAACCAGCCCTCGCCCCCGCTCCCGAATCCAGTGCCGGGAGTCACCACGACCGCCTCGTCGTCCAGCGCGCGCCGGCAGAAGCCGAGGCTGTCCTCGCCCCGCGGCACGCGCGCCCACACGTAGAACGTGGCTTCGGTCTCGTAGACCTCGAAACCCGCGGCGCGCAGGGCGCCCGCCATCAGCCGGCGTCGGGGCGGGTAGACCGCCATGACGCCGCGCAGCAGTTCCTCGCCCGCGGGCGTGAGCGCCTGCGCGGCCACTTCCTGGACCGCCGAGAACACCCCGCTGTCGATATTCTGTTTGACCTGCTCCAGGGCGGCGATCACCTCGGGGTGGCCCGCCGCGAAACCCACGCGCCAGCCCGTCATGTTGAACATCTTCGAGAGGCTGTGGAACTCCACGACGCGCTCGCGCGACGGGTCCGCCTCGCGCAGCAGCGAAGCCGGGCGGCTGCCCTCGGGCACCACTTCGAGGTAGGCCGCGTCGCTGGCCACCACGGCGCCGCTGCCCCGTAGCGCAGCGACGGTCGCGGCGTAGAAGCCGGGGGCGGCGGTGGCGCCGGTGGGGTTGTTCGGATAGTTCAGGAACACCAGCCGCGTGCGCGGGCCGGCGGCGGCGGCCAGGTCCGCGGGGTCGGGCTGGAAGCCGCGCGCGGCGGTCAGCGGGAAGTAACGCGGCACGCCTCCGGCCAGCAGCGTGGCCGACGCGTACACCGGGTACCCGATGTCCGGCACCAGGACCTCGTCCCCCTCCTCCAGCAGGGCCAGCGGCAGGTGCGCGAGCCCCTCCTTGCTGCCGATCAGGGCCAGGACCTGGGTGTCGGGATCGACGGTCACGCCGTGGCGCCGCCGCAGCCAATCCGCCGCGGCCTGTCGCAGAGCCGCCGAGCCGCGGTTGGCCGGATAGCGGTGGTGCTCCGGACGGCGGATCGCCTCGGCCATGGCGTCGAGCAGGGGCGCGGGCGTGGGCCGGTCCGGATCGCCGATGCCCAGATCGATGACGTCGCGACCGGCCGCCACCGCGGCGCGTTTCGCGCGGTCGATCTCGGTGAAGAGGTAGGGTGCGAGGCGCTGCAGTCGGGACATGGCCCTCCGGTCGGGTGCGGCGGCGTGGCGCAGGGAAAGCCCCGCGCCGCCGGAGCGGTCGCGGGGCGGTCGGGCGGCGATGCGGTCAGCGGCCGGCGTTCTGGCGCTGGCGCTGGCGGATCTCCTCGAGCTGGTCCTGCCGCTGCATTTCCTCCTGCGACCAGTACTTGTAGTCGCCGGTGGCGTTGCCCGCCACCCAGCGGAACTTCTCCTTGGCTTCCATGTAGCGGCCGGCGGTCTCGAGCGCCTTGCCCTGGGCGTAGACCAGGTAGACACGCTGCGATTCGTCCTCGAGGTGGGCGAGGTGCTGATCGGCGACCGCGAGCGCTTCGTCGCTGCGGTTGGCCTTCGACAGCAACTCGGAGAGCTCGCCCGCGCTCTTGCCGTCCGACGGCTTCAGCTCCAGATACTTCCGGTAGGCGGCCACCGAGGCGTCCGTCTGGCCCAGGCGGCTGCGGCAGCGGGCCAGGTTCAGCAGCACGTTGTCGCGGCGGCTGCTCTCGGGGTTGCTGGTCAGGAAGGCGTCGCAGAGATCGGCGGCGCCCGTGTAGTCGCTCGCGCGCATCTTCTCCACGATGAGCTGGTAGCCCGTGCTGCCGCCGGCCTGCGAGCCGTACTCGGAGGCCTTCACCGCGTAGAGATCGGCTTCCTTCACGTTGCCGAAGCCGCGCTCGCGCTCGGCCGCGGCGCGGCAGGCCTTGGTCAGTTCGGGCAGGACCTTCTCGCGCAGGTTCGGGCAGCCGTCCAGCACGAGTTCGAAGGCCTCGACGGAGCGGGGGAAGTCCTTCACCGCGTTGTGCATCACGGCCAGGTTGAACAGGATCGAGCAGTCCTCGGGCGCCAGCCGGCTGGCGTTGACGTACGCCTGGCGGGCGAGACGGTACTCCTTGAGCTTCGCGTAGGTCTTGCCCAGATCCATGTAGTCGCTGGACTGGGCGTCCTTGCCGCGCACCTCGATGAGGCGCTCGAAGGTGGTGCGCGCCTGCGCGAAGTCTTCCGTGGCGAAGAAGGCCTTGCCCAGGTACTTCAGGGAGTTGGCATGCTCGGGGCAGATACTCAGCGCCGACTGCAGCTGGGGAATCGCCTGCGTCCAGCTCTGGGCCTTGATGAAGTCTCCCGCCTGGGAAAAGGCGAAGTCGGCTTCCTTCTGCTGGCCCTCGGGGCAGGCGGCGGCGGCGAGTCCGGCCGTCGCCAGCAGCAGGAGACTCAAGGCGAAAGTCAGCGGCGCATTCTGGGTCCGTCTCGGCACGGGACACCTCCGTCGCGACCCGCGGGCCGCGGTGCAGTGATCGAGGGGCGCTGGTCCGGGATCTGACGCGGACACGGGAAAATAGAACATCCCCCCGATCGTGTCAATGTAGCCCGGATCCTGGCGGAACGCCGTCGGAACCGGGATCGCTCCGCTCGTTGCGCTGTCCTTCTTCAAACCTCATCGCCGCCGCTAGTTCCCTCCCGCCGCCGGTCGTGCCGGCCGGTCGAAGTCCTGCACCACGCCCGCATCCCCTACGGGAAGCCTCAGGACGCGGACTTCCGTCGCCTCGATGAGGTCGCGCATGGGGCCGTCGTGATCGGCGGGGTCGCGGTCCAGCCAGGGCGCCAGCGGCGCCACGACGGGATGACCGCGACCCGTCCCGAAGACCGGGACGATCACCGCCGCTGGATCGCGCGCCGAGGCCTCGGCCAGCAGCCCGCACGTCGCGGCGGCGACCAGGGGCACGTCGACCGGGTGCAGCCAGAGGTGCGTGGCGCGCCCGCGCAGACGGGCGACCGCCGCCAGGACCGAGGCGGCGGTGTCGCCGCCGGCCGGGTGCAGCGCCCAGACCGGCCGCAGGCGCCGCGTCAGCGCGCCGGCGTAGGCCGCGGCCAGCGCCGGCGTGGTGACGATGCAGAGCGGCCGGCCGCAGGCGTCGTGGAGTTCCGCCACCCGCAGCAGCAGGGGGCGCGGGTCGTCCGGCAGCACGACCAGACCCTTCGGCGCGCCCATGCGCCGCGACTCGCCGCGGGCCAGGATCACGGCCCAGTCGCGCCGGCCGTCGACGTTCACGAGCCCTTCCCCTCCGGGGGAGCGGGTCGCGGCGGCGGCCCCGCGGCGCGGAAGGCCGCGCGCAGCCGCGACTGCGGACCACGCACCTCGCCCAGGACGAAGATCGGCACGCCCCGCTCCTCCATCAGGCGGTCGAGCGCCGCGAAGAGGCCGATGCTGTCGAGGCAGTCGTCGAGCCGCAGCAGCGCCGGGGCCGCGGGCGTGCCTGCGGCCGCACACGCGAGCAGGCCGGCGGGCCCGCAGATCTCGTCCAGCAGCGCGTCCCAGCCGCGCCCCGCGGCCGAGGTCAGCGGCACGACCGGCAAAGCCAGCGACGTGCGGGAGGGCAGGGCCGCGACCGACGTCGCGGCCGCCACGAGCACCACCCGGTCGGGATGCTCCGCGGCGAGAGCGTCGACCGCCGCCGCGTCGAGAGCTGCCGGTCCCATCTCGCAGCAGAGACACGGAGCGCCTGCATCATAGAGCGCCGCTTCGTCGAGCGCCGCGGCGACGGCGTCGCGCAGACGCAACGCGTCCTGGTGGCCGTAACACACCACGACGTGGCCGCCCTCACGGGGCAGGAAGGCGTGCCAGGGCACCAGGAACTCAAAGCCCACGCGTCCCACCTCCCGTGCGGTCCATGAGCCGCACGTACCAGTCCGCCAGCTCCGCGACCATGCGGTCGCGGTGGAAGCGGGAGTCCACGCGCCGCCGGCCCGCCTCCCCCCGGCGCGCGGCTTCCACCGGGTCGGCCAGCAGTTCGGCCAGCGCCGCGGCGAGCGCCGCCGGATCGCCCGGCGTCACGATCCACCCCGTCTCGCCGTGCACGGTCACCTCGGCGACGCCCGTCGGCAGGCGCGTGGCGACGACGGGCAGGCCGGCGGCCATCGCCTCCAGCTGGACCAGTCCGAAGGTCTCGGCCCGCAGCAGGCTCGGCAGCACGAGCCCCGCGGCGCCGGACATCACCGACCGCAACGCGCCGTCGTCCAGCTCGCCCCGCAGCCGGACCCGCCCCGCGAGGTCCGGCTTCGCCGCGCGCACCGCCAGGCGGGCGCGCAGCGGGCCGTCGCCCACGATGTCCAGCTGCGCGCCGGGCAGATGCGCCACGGCCTCGAGCAGCACTTCGATCCCCTTGTAGTAGACCAGCCGGCCGACGAACAGCAGGGGCCCGCGCCCGGGATGCGTGCCCACCCGCCACGGGGCGGGATCGATGCCGAAGGGGATGACCGCCGTGCGCGCCGCGTGCGGCGCCAGCAGGGGCGACTGGTCGCGCAGGCTCGCCGACGACACCGCGACGCCGTCGCAGCGGTCCAGCAGGCGCCTCACGAGCGGGCGCAGCAGCAGTCCGCCGAGCCTCTGGCGCGTGATGTCGGCGTGGTACCAGACGGTGAGACGGCCGGCGTCCGCACCGCGCGCGAACGTCAGCAGGGCGGCCGCGGCCAGCGGGTTGGGCCAGTGCAGGGTGACGACGTCCGGACGGCGGCGCAGCAGACGGCGCAGCTCGGCCGCCAGGTCCGGCATGAGCGGCTGCGAGGCCAGCGTCGCCGTCACGCCGCAGCGCACCAGTTCGCCGCCCCCGCCGCCAGGCGCCGACAGCGGCCGGCGGGTCGTGCGGCGCGCCTCGCCCGCCACCAGCACGTCGACCTCGTCGCCGCGGGCGAGCAGGCCGTCGGTGATGGCGGCCAGGACGGTCTCCATCCCGCCCTTGGCGGGCGGGTAGTACTTGCCGATCTGGAGGATGCGCATGGTCCGCCTACATTAGCGGATGACGGCGGGCCGGCCAGAACAAAAAAGCAGAGGGCGGCTCCGGGGGGAACCGCCCTCGTCTCGCGCGGAACGCGACGGACTACATCATGTCCATCCCGCCCATGCCGCCCATGCCGCCGCCGCCGCCGGGCATCGGCTTGTCCTTCTCCGGCTCGTCGGTGACGCAGGCCTCGGTGGTCAGCAGCAGCGCCGCGATCGAGGCGGCGTTCTGCAGGGCCGAGCGGGTCACCTTGACCGGGTCGATGATGCCGGCCTCGAACATGTCCTCGTAGATCATCTTGGCCGCGTTGAAGCCGACGGTCGCCTTCTTCTCGGCGCGCAGGTGCGCGACGACCAGCGAGCCCTCGACGCCGGCGTTCTCGGCGATCATGCGCACCGGCTCCTCGACCGCCCGGGCCACGATGTCGCGGCCGACGGCGGCCTCGCCCTCGAGCTTCAGGTCGGTGATGGCCTTGGCCGCGCGCAGCAGCGCCACGCCGCCGCCGGCGACGATGCCCTCCTCGACCGCCGCGCGGGTGGCCGACAGGGCGTCCTCGACGCGGTGCTTCTTCTCCTTCATCTCGGACTCGGTCATCGCGCCGACGCGGATGACCGCAACGCCGCCGGCCAGCTTGGCCAGCCGCTCCTGCAGCTTCTCGCGGTCGTAGTCGCTGGTGGTGTCCTCGATCTGGGTGCGGATCTGCTGGATGCGGGCCTTGACGTCGGCCGACTTGCCCTTGCCGCCCACGATCGTGGTGTTGTCCTTGTCGATGGTGACCTTCGAGCAGCGGCCGAGGTCGGCGGTTGTGGTGTTCTCCAGCTTCAGGCCGGCGTCCTCGCACATGACGCGCCCGCCGGTCAGCACGGCCAGGTCCTCGAGCATCGCCTTGCGGCGGTCGCCGAAGCCGGGCGCCTTGACCGCGGCGACCTGCAGGGTCCCGCGCAGCTTGTTGACGACCAGCGTGGCCAGGGCCTCGCCGTCGATGTCCTCGGACACGATCAGCAGCGGACGGCCCATCTGCGCGACCTTCTCGAGGATCGGCAGGATGTCCTTCATCGTGCTGATCTTCTTGTCGTGGATCAGCAGGACGGGCTCGTCCAGCTCGACCTTCATCGTCTCGGGGTTGGTGATGAAGTACGGGCTCAGGTAGCCGCGGTCGAACTGCATGCCCTCGACGACGTCCAGCTCCATCTCGGTGCCCTTGGCGTCCTCGACGGTGATCACGCCGTCCTTGCCGACCTTCTCCATCGCTTCGGCGATGATCTTGCCGATCGACTCGTCGTTGTTCGCCGAGATGGAGGCGACCGAGGCGATGGTGGCGCTGTCGCGCACGACCTTCGACTGCTTCTTCAGCGAGTCGACGGCGGCGTTGGTGGCGGCCTCGATGCCCTTCTTCATGAACATCGGGTTGGCGCCGGCGGCCAGGTTCTTCATGCCCTCGCGGATGATGACCTGGGCCAGCAGGGTCGCGGTGGTGGTGCCGTCGCCGGCCACGTCGTTGGTCTTGCTGGCGACTTCCTTCAACATCTGGGCGCCCATGTTCTCGAAGGGATCGGACAGTTCGATCTCCTTGGCGATGGTCACGCCGTCGTTGGTGACGATGGGCGAGCCGTATTTCTTGTCCAGGATCACGTTGCGGCCGCGGGGGCCGAGGGTGATCTTCACGGTGTTGGCGAGCTGGTCGACGCCCCTCTTCAGCCTGTCGCGCGCATCGGCGTCGAACTTGATCATCTTGGCCATGTCGAAATCTCCTTTGCGGTCGTCCGTATGCCTAGAGGATGGCGAGGACGTCGCCCTCGCGCAGGATCAGGTAGTCTTTGTCGCCGACGGTGACTTCGGTGCCCGAGTACTTGCCGTACAGCACGACGTCGCCCTTCTTGACCTCGGGGGGCACGCGCGTGCCGTCCTCGGCGACGCGGCCCGGACCCACGGCCACGATCTTGCCCCGCTGGGGCTTCTCCTTGGCCGTGTCGGGGATGATGATGCCGCCCTTCATCGTCTCGGCCTCCATCGGCTCGACGATGACGCGATCCGCAAGGGGCTTGATGCTGAGAGCCATCTTCTCCGCCTCCTTCTGCCTGTGAGGGAACAAGGCCGACCATTAGCACTCTCGGCCCGGGATTGCCAGGGCGGCAATATAGCACCGCCATGGACCCCGGCAAGACCGATTCCCAGCCTCTGCCATCCGTCGCGCCAGGGATATGTCATTCTGTCATGATGAAACCGCGCTTGCACTCGGCGCACGGTCCGTTACCCTGAACCCGACTTTTCACCGACCCCGATGGGAGCTTGCATGACCGACCGGATCCGACTGCGCGACCTGTTGCCGCCCGCCGCCCTGGGCGATCCCTTCGGCCTCGCCGCCTCGGGGGATGAACTGCTGCAGAGCGACCCCGGCCGCGCCCTCGGCGCCGCCCACGCCGTCGCCGCCCGTTTCAACGAATCCCGGCGCGCCGCGGGCGGGCCCTGGATCCAGGCCGGCCAGATCCAGGCGCTGGTGCTGCTCACGGCCGCGGCGGCGGTCCTGCTGCGCCGCTTCGCCGCCCGGCGCGACCCGGGCCTCTGGCAAGCCGCCCGTCGCTGGCTCGAGGACGATCTCGGGCGCGAGGACGTGGCCGCGCTGCGGCGCGCGCTGGGCGCCGATGTCCCGGTCGAAGGGCGCGATGGGAACACCGGGCTCGCCGGAGCGGACGCCGACGCCGGCTGGCTGCTGCCCCTGCTGCTGCTGGGCCTGGCCGGCGGGAACCGCGCCCTGGATCCGCTGCGCGGCCTCATCGACGACACCCCGTTGCGAGCCCGCCCGGGATACGCCCGGGCCTGGCCGAGCCTGCTTTCCTTCCTCGGCCGCCTGCCGGCCTTCGATGCGCAGGTCGGCAGCCTGGCCGAGCTGCTCGTGCTGCCGCAGCGGCTGGCGCCGGACGATCTGCTGTCCCAGCTGCTGCGCGCCCACGAGGCGTGGGCGCCCTGGCTCGGCGAGGAGGGGCCGCACCTGCTGCTGGCCGCGGGCGTGCTGCACGAGGAGCGCCGCGCGCGCTTCGAGGGGACCGGTCCCGCGCCCGAGATCAGCTTCGCCGACGCGGCGGCCCCCGCCGCCGGCGCGGCGCCCGCTGCGCGCTCCGAGGAGCAGGAGACCGTCCGCTACAGCCACGACCGCGCCTGGATGCCGAGCCTGGTCCTGCTCGCCAAGAACACGCACGTGTGGCTCCACCAGCTGGCGCGCCGCTACGGCCGGCCCGTGACGCGCCTCGATCAGGTGCCCGACGAGGAACTGGACGAGATCGCCGCGCGCGGCGTCACCGGCCTCTGGCTGATCGGCATCTGGCAGCGCAGCCGGGCCTCGCGGACCATCAAGCAGCGCCGGGGGAATCCCGAGGCGCTCGCCAGCGCCTACGCGCTGGACGAATACCGCGTGGCCGACGATCTCGGCGGCGAAGCGGCGCTGGAGGACCTCAAGCAGCGCGCCGGCGCGCGCGGCGTGCGGCTGGCCGGAGACATGGTGCCCAACCACACCGGCCTCGACGGGCGCTGGGTCATCGAGCGGCCCGACCTGTTCCTGGGCCTCGACCACCCGCCGTACCCCGCCTACTCCTTCACCGGCGAGGACCTCTCGCCCGACCCGCGCGCGGCCATCCACCTGGAGGACCACTACGCCGACCACAGCGACGCCGCGATCGTCTTCCGCCGCACCGACCGCGCCACCGGCCACGCCCGCTACATCTACCACGGCAACGACGGCACCAGCATGCCGTGGAACGACACCGCGCAGATCGACTACCTGAACCCCGCGGCCCGGGAGGCCGTGATCCGGGAAGTGCTGGCCGTGGCGCGGCGGTTCCCCGTGATCCGCTTCGACGCCGCCATGGTCCTGGCCCGCCGCCACGTGCGGCGCCTCTGGTATCCCGCCCCCGGCGAGGGCAGCGACATCCCGGGCCGCGCGGCGCACGCCCTGTCGCAGGAGGCGTTCGACGCGGCCATGCCGCGGGAGTTCTGGCGCGAGGTCGTGGACCGTGTGGCGCAGGAGGCGCCCGACACGCTGCTGCTGGCCGAGGCCTTCTGGCTGATGGAGGGCTACTTCGTGCGCACGCTGGGCATGCACCGCGTCTACAACAGCGCCTTCATGCACATGCTGCGCGACCGCGACAACGCCAAGTACCGCCGCTCCCTCAAGAACGTCCTGGCCTACGACCCCGCCATCCTGCAGCGCTTCGTCAACTTCATGAGCAATCCCGACGAGGCCACCGCCGAGAGCCAGTTCGGCAAGGGCGAGCACTACTTCGGCGTGTGCGCGCTCATGGCGACGCTGCCGGGTCTGCCGCTGATCGCGCACGGGCAGTTCGAGGGCTACACCGAGAAGTACGGCATGGAGTACGCGCGGGCCTACCGCGACGAGACGCCCGACGCGGGCTTCCTGGCCCACCAGGAGACGATGATCTTCCCGCTGCTGCGCGAGCGCGCGCTGTTCGCGGGCGCCGAACTGTTCCGGCTGTTCGACCTCATCGACGACGGCGGCGACGAGCAGCAGGACGTCTTCGCCCACGTGAACGGCCGCGACGGACGCCGCTGCCTCGTGCTGTTCAACAACGGGCCGGCGACACAGACCGGAACCCTGATGCGCTCGGCGCCCTGCCGCAACGCCCGCGGCGATCTGCGCACCGGCACCCTGGCCGAGGCGCTGGCGCTGCCCGCCTCGGGTCCGGGCGTGCTGCGCCTGCACGACCCGCGCACCGGCTTCACGCAGGAAGCCCCGCTCGCCGAGGTGCGCGAGCGGGGCCTGCGGGTCACCCTCGCCCCCTTCGAGTGCCGGGTCCTGCTCGACCCGGTCGTCGCGGGGGCCGGCTGATCTTCAGCGGGCGCACTGGGCCACGAAGCCCGCGATGCGCTTGACGACGCCCTTGCCGCATTCCGGCGCCGGCTCGCCGCCGGCGGCCGGGACCTCCTGCAGGCAGTGGTTCAGCCCGACCGCCACCGTGCAGGCCACCTTCAGGTGGCCCTGCGCATTGAGCCACTCCTTCAGCGCCGTCGCCTCGGTGGACGGGACCGCGTCGTCGCGATCGCCGTGCAGCAGCATCATCGGCAGGCCCGACGCCAGCAGGGCCGGGCGCGGGTCGGCGGCCAGGAACGACGCGAGCCAGGGCGCGTCCGCCGGCCGCGGCTGCGCGGCGTGCAGTTCGGCGCCGGGCGAGGTCGTCGCCCCCACGAGGATCAGCCCCTTCACGGGGCGCCCGGCCTGCGCGCAGAGGGCGGCCGCCTCGCCCGCCAGCATCCCGCCCTCGCCTTGGCACAGCAGCAGGATCTTCGCGGGATCCACGCCGGCGGCCGCGCCCAGCGCGTCGGCGGCCGCCGACGCGTCGCCGGCCATCGCCGCCAGCGACAGCGCGCCCCCGGCGGGCGGTCGCGGCTCGTAGCGCAGCGTGGCGATCCCGGCCGCGGCGAGTTCGCTCGCCAGGTGTTCGTAGAAGCGGAAGCCGGCGGACTCGGCGTCGCGGCCGTTCTGCGCGGGACCGGCGACGAGCACGACGCCGGCGGCCTTGACGGCCGGATCCTTGCCGGGCGGCGGCACGGTCAGGACGGCGGCGAGCGCGACGCCGTCGCCGGCGACCGTCGTCTCGACGATGCCGGCGACGGCGCCGGCGCCGGAGGACGCCGCGCCCCCGGTGGCGAGGATCCGCTCCTGCGGCGTCTCGACGCCGAAGAAGCTGCCGTCGGGATGCTGGTGGATCGTCAGGACGAGCGGCTCCTTCAGTTCCTTGTGCGACACGGTCAGCTCGAAGCTGCGCACGGGCACCTGGGTCCCCTTCTGCGCGAGCGTGCCCAAGCCCAGCCCCCGCACGGCCAGGTCCAGCTTCTGCATGCCGTTGGTCGCCGCGAGCGTCGCGACGTAGGTCGCGGCGTCCTGCGGCGCGAGCAGGTCGCTGAGAGCCATCAGCGCCGGGGCCGCCACCTGGGGCAGGTAGACGACCTGCGCCGGCAGCTTCTCGGCGGGCACGGGCATCTTCGAACCGTTCACGGCCGCCGAAACTACGGGCTTCCCGTCCGGCACGTGGACACTCGAGATCTCCAGTTCCCGCTCGGGCGACTTCAGCCAGGTGGTCGCCCGCACGTAGCCGCGCAGGTCGGGTGTCATCTCCAGGGTCCACTTCAGGCTCGTGGTGCCCCGGAGGGTGCCGGCGCCGCGGTAGACCACGCGCCCGTCCGCGTGCACGACCCTGACGGCGGACATCCAGCCGGCGGTGGCGCCCTCGGACTCGACCAGGAAATGCAGCGAATCGACGGGCGCCTTGCCGGGCAGGGCGGCGGCGACGCGCGGCGCCGGACAGGCCAGGGCCAGCGCCATCAGCGCCAGCACGCACAAGGCGCTGGGGGGGGTGCGGGAGCGGTTCATGTCGGACCTCCGAGTGGGTGGACGGCGGCGGCCGAGGGACGCAGCCCTCGGCGCGCCCGCGGGCGTCGAGCAAGGATCGGGCGCGTTCAGCGCAGGGCCGCGGCGCCGAGCAGCGCCGCGCCCCGGAGCGTCCAGAGCGGATCGCGCCGCCAGCGTTCCGTGCCCGGGAAGGGAGACGCGGCGTCTCCGAGCAGGACGGACTGCCCGCCGGTCAGCACGACGTCCAGCGGACCGTGGCGCGCCAGCAGGGCGGCGGCCGTCCCGACCACGCCGTGGACGCCGACGAGGTAGCAACCGGCGACCAGGGCGCCGTGGGTGTCGGGCTGCGGATCGGCGGGACCCGGCGCCGGCACGACCGGATGCAGGCGCGCGGCCCGCTCCCCCAGCGCGCCGGCGGCGAGGCTCGCCCCCGGCGCGATCAGGCCGCCGACGAAGACGCCCGCCCGCAGGACGTTGAACGTGGTGGCGGTGCCCATGTCCACCACCAGCGCGTCGCGCAGGCCGGCGCCGGCCGCGGCCGCCATGTCGCAGAAGCGGTCCGCGCCCGTGGCGGCCGGCTCGGCGAGGGCCAGCGCGAAGGGCAGCGGCGCGGTGTGATCGGCGGCGACGGCGCCCGGCAGCCCCGCCATCAGCAGGGTGGTGACCTCGGGCACGACCGAGGCGACGGCGGCGCACCGCAGGCCGTGGCGGCGCGCGAAGGCGAGCAGGGCGCCGAGCAGTTCCGCCCTGCCGGAGGCGTCGCGCGGCGTGGGCCGGTGCGCGAACTCCCGGAACAGGATGTCGCCCGTGGCGATCGTGCCCAGAGGGGTCCATACGGCCGCGCTGGTGCGGGTGTTGCCGACGTCCACCACGAGCATGGTCATCCCCTCCCCGGCACCGGCGGCGCCACGGGGCCGACGCCGAGCACGTGCACGTCCCCGGCCAGCGCCGTCGAGACGCGGCCGTCGCCGTGCCGCAACAGCAGCGCCCCGGTGTCGTCGATCCCGATCGCGAGACCTTCGCGGCGCTCGCCGCCGCTGACCAGTTCCACGCGGCGCCCGGCCAGCTCGTCGACCCGGTCGAAGTCGCAGCGGTACTCGTCCCAGCCGACGTCCAGGAACCGCTCCATCCCGTCCTGCCAGCGGCGCAGCACGGCTCCGGCCAGCTCGCCCAGCGTCCGCCACCGCGCGGGATTCACAGGCAGGACCGCGGCGCGCGCGCGCACGTCGGGCGGGAGGTCCGCCGGCAGCCGGCCGACGTTCAGGCCGAGGCCCGCGACCAGGCGGGGCCGCGGCGTCAGCACCATGAAGTCCAGCAGGATGCCGCCGAGCTTGCGCCCGCCCAGGAACACGTCGTTGGGCCACTTCAGGCGGACCGGCAGGCCCGTCATCTCCTCCAGCGCGAGGACGGCGGTCAGGCCGGTCCAGACCGCTAGGCCGGCGACCGGCGGCGACGGGACCGGGTCGATGTTCCAGGACATCAGCAGGCCGCCCTGCCCGTGCCAGCGGCGGCCGAGCCGGCCGCGGCCGGCGCTCTGGCGGCGCGCGACCGCCACGCTGCCCGGACGCGCGTCGAGCGGCGGCTGCAGGAGCTGGCGCTGTCCGGCCTGCCAGCCCCAGCCGTCCCAGCGGCAGAGGCGCCCCGTCGCCGACGCGCCGCGCCCGAGCAGGAAGTCGCTGGTCGAACCGACCTCCTCGAGCACGTAGAGGAATCCGTCCGCGGTCCTCTCGAGGCCGGGATCGAAGCTGGTCAGGCCAAACCAGTCGCGTCCGAGGCGGGAGATCACGAGGTCCCTCCCCGCGGCGCGAAGTCGAGCCCCAGGTCCCAGGCCGGGGCCGAGTGCGTGAGGCGTCCCACCGAGACCGCGTCGATGCCGGTCTCGGCGAAGGCGCGCACCGTGCCGAGGTCCACGTTGCCGCTGGCCTCCAGGCGGGTGGCCCGGCCGGCCGCAGGTCCGGCGTCCCGCCGGCGCACGGCCCGGGCCGCGAGGCCGGGTTCGAAGTTGTCCAGGAGGATCCACTCCACGGCCAGCGGCAGCGCCTCGTCCAGCTGGGCCAGCGTGTCGACCTCCACCTCGACGGCGAGACCGGGAAACTCCGCCCGGGCGCGGGACACGAGGTCCGCGAGCGGCGCGGCGCGCGCCGCCCAGTGGTTGTCCTTCAGCAGGATGCGGTCGAAGAGGCCGAGACGGTGGTTCGCGCCCCCGCCGCAGCGCACCGCGTACTTGTCGAGCAGGCGGAAGCCGGGCAGCGTCTTGCGGGTGTCCAGCACCGCGCAGCCCGTGCCCGCCACGCGGTCGACGTACTGCGCGGTCAGCGTGGCGATGCCGCCGAGGTGCTGCAGGAAGTTCAGCGCCGTGCGCTCGCCGGTCAGGATGGGCGACGCCGGCCCACCGATCCGCGCGAGGCGGCGGCCGGCCGCCACGCGGTCGCCGTCGGCGGCGAGTTCCTCGACGACGACGGCCGGGGAAAGCCGCCGGAACAGGCCCGGCAGCAGCGGCAGGCCCGCCACGACGCCGTCGCGGCGGGCGACGATCCAGCCCTCGGCCGTCAGACCCGGCGCGACGGCGACGGCGGTCGTCGCGTCGCCCGCGCCCACGTCCTCGGCGAGGCTCGCGTCCAGCAGCGTCTCGAGCCAGTCGCCGTGGGGAAAACCGAAATCCACGCGTCG
>JAUSBL010000062.1 GCA_030658975.1 Candidatus Latescibacterota bacterium | reverse complement strand
GAAGAGGAGTTGGAGCTTCAATATTCAGATGGTCTTCAGGTCTTTGCCAATCTTGATCCAATTTCCAGTGAAGATTCAATATCCCTATACCTGCGGGAAATGTCGCAGGTACCATTGTTAAAAATGGAAGAAGAGGTGTCGCTTGCCAAGCGGATTGAAAATGGGAAAGCTGCCCAGCAGGAATTGAATCGATTGAATGGCAATTGCAAACCTGAGCGCAAGGTTCGATTAATAAAGCAGATTGAAGATGGTTTACTAGCTCGCGAACATTTGATTAAAGCCAATACCCGCTTGGTGGTAAGTGTAGCCAAACGCTATAACGGTCGTGGAGTACCTTTTCTCGATTTGATTCAGGAAGGAAATCTGGGTTTGATGAAAGCTGTGGAAAAGTTCGAGTATCAACGCGGTTTTCGCTTTTCCACATATGCCACTTGGTGGATACGTCAGACTATTACCCGAGCCATCGCAGATCAGGGGCGAACCATTCGTGTACCGGTTCATATGGTGGATCGCATTCGCCTACTCTACAAGCGTACCCATGAACTGGAACAGGAACTAGGACGAATACCCACCATTGAGGAGCTTGCCTGTTCTCTCGAACAATCCAAAGACAAGGTGCAGTGGATGCTCCGTGTTTCTTGGCTGCCACTCTCTCTGGAAAGCCCAATCAATGATGACGAAGACGAATCTGAGTTGGGTAATTTTATCGAAGACCAGGTAAACCCAACTCCAATTCAGAGCGTTTATACAAAACTTCTGCGCGAAAAAATTGATACAATTCTGGATACTCTACCTTGCCGGGAAGCAAATATCTTAAAGCTACGCTTTGGATTGGAAAATGGCCGTTTCTACACATTGGAAGAAGTTGGTCAAAAATTTGGGCTTACCCGTGAACGTATCCGTCAGATTGAAAGCATGGCGTTGCGCCGATTACGCCATCCCCGACGAGCAAGGCTATTAAGAGATTACGTTTGATTTATTTACTACAGGGCTTGATTTTTTCGGAATAATCATGCGCTCAGTTTGTTTCGTTCTTAATAGTCAAAGAAATAATCAGTCTACTTGTTTTGGGACCGGTATTTATTCAAGGATTTTTGTCATATAGAGATCGCCCTGAGCAAATCCGCGGCTGCGGTAATATTCACGAGTCCCCACTGCGGAAATCACTACAAGTCTTTTTAATCCAACTTGTCTGGTAATTTCTTCAGCTTTTTTAAGTAAAGTGGTTCCCAGACCGATATGCTGGGCTGCTCCTGCCTGTTCACTACCCACTTCAAGTGATTGACCGTAAACATGTACTTCCCGAATGATGGCGGCGCCTTGTAATTCGGGAATCAGTTGATATAAATTTCTTCTTGTATCTTCAAATTCATTTTCATTGATTTTAGCTGCTATGGATAAGCGCAAATAAGCAACCAGGTGGTTATCTGGGGTGACAAAGCTGAGAAAATGCTCATTAGAACCGGTAGCTAAATAAGTAATATCTTGATATTCCAATTGACCTTGATCGACCACTTGACCGCGTATTTCTCGACAGCGGATGCATTGGCATTGCTGTCCGCGGCGGGTCAATTCCTTGAGTGCATCCTGACGCAAACTGGAGCGTTTGCTGCCAGCCACAATGTAATCAGCCGGGATATCGCGGATAACGCGATTAACCCGACAATAAGGAGGGATGGATGGTTTTATATCTGCAATTAATTGCACCAACTGTTCTGTGGAGTAGGGGTGGTATTTTCCCTCCTTCCAGACCTGGTACAAATCGGCACTTTCCACCAATTGTGTAGGATAGATTTTGATTTCATCCGGGCAAAAGCCCTCATTCCACATGCGGTTAAAATCAATTTGGTCTGATTCGAGGGTGGCACCCAGCAAATTGGGCATCCAATGTAAAACAATTTTAAAACCAGCCGCGCGTAATAATGCTGTGGCTTTAAGGGTTGCATGGGCGGTGTGACCACGCCGATTTAATGCAAGGATATGGTCATCAAAACTTTGTGCACCCATTTGAACTTTGGTCACTCCCAGGCGGCGCAGATGAACAAGGACTTCCGGTTTGATCTCGTCAGGGCGGGTTTCAATCACCAGACCCACATTACGATGGTCCGTGGTCTGATTAAATTTTTGTGCTTCAGCCAGGGAGCCAAATTCAGTTCCGTTAAGGGCATCAAAACAGCGCTGGATAAACCACTCTTGATAATCTTGCGGATATGCCGTCCAGCAGCCACCAAGAATAAGTAATTCAATTTTATTGGTTGGATGACCAATCGCCTGATAAGATTCCAGCCTGGAAACCACTTGTAAAAATGGATCAAAATTATTTTGAAAAGCACGGGCAGCCCCGGGTTCCTTGCGGATGTAACTTTTTGGAAGCAGTTCATCATCGGGGCAAAATATGCAATTGCCAGGGCAAGGAAAGGGCTTAGTCAACACGGTTATGGTGGTTACTCCGGAAAGTGTCCGCATGGGTTTCATGCGAATCTCGCGAAGCAAATGAGCATCTGATTCTAATTCCCCGTTTTTTACTAACAGGTAATAAACTCTCACCAAAATATGTTTGGCTACATACCCGCCGTCTGGCAGGGGGTGACGGCGTATACTTTTAAACACTGATTCGCCTTCCTGTACTTCATGCAGGATCTGGCGGGCGGTTACTAACTGGTCACGGGATGGGAGCTGGCTTTTTTGCCAGCCGATTTTTTCATTTGTCATTCATGCTCAATCGCGTAAATAGGGATGGACAGCGTCGACTATAATTTCAGATATGCAAGAGCAGACCATCCAGCAATTATTAACGATTAATCGAGAATTTTATCAAACATTTGCCTCTTCCTTTTCCCAGACACGGCAGCGAATCCAGCATGGAATTCTGTTGATTTTGAATGACCTCCCTAAAAATGGAAATTGGCTGGATTTAGGCTGCGGTAATGGTGCATTGGCTCTGGAGTGGGATCGGCAGCGACATCAGGGGGGTTGTTATCTTGGGCTAGATTTCAGCTCAGATCTGTTAAATTGTGCTCGTAAGACGGTTACGACGATACGTATGTCATCCAAGCTTCAAATTGATTTCGTACAAGCGGATTTAACCGATGCAAAGTGGCAAACAAAATTACCGGAAATAAAATGGGATGGCATAATGGCTTTTG
>JAUSBL010000057.1 GCA_030658975.1 Candidatus Latescibacterota bacterium | reverse complement strand
GAGTTCGGGGCGTGATCCGAGCGGGCGTTGCGCGGCTACTCCCTCACCGCCTCGGGAACCAGCGACGGCCGGCCTCCCCGACATGTTTCAGTATGGACCACCCGCCGACTCCGGATCAAGCCCCCTCCCGCCGCGCCTCCCCCAGGATCCGCACGCCCCCGCGCACCACCAGCGCCGCCACCGCCAGACCGACCACCAGGTCCGGCACGCGGCTGTCCAGCACTTCCACCAGCACGCCCGACAGGATGACCCCGGCATTGGCGATCACGTCGTTCGCGGAGAAGATCCAGGAGGCCCGCATGTGCACGCCGCCGTCGCGGTGCCTGGCGATCAGCCGCAGGCAGGTCACGTTGGCGGCCAGGGCGGCCAGGCCGACGGCGATCATCAGCGGGCCGGCGGGTTCGCTGCCGTGGGCGGCGCGCCACGCCACCTGGCCGACGACGCCGATCCCGAGCGCGATCTGGAACGCGCCGCTCAGGGCGGCCGCCCGGGCCTGCCGCCTCGCCGCCGCTCCCACCGCGAACAGCGCCACGCCGTAGACGAGGGCGTCGGCGAGCATGTCGAGCGAGTCGGCGAGCAGTCCGGTCGAGTCGCCCCACCAGCCGGCGACGGCCTCCACGACGAACATCGCCGCGTTGATCAGCAGCAGGGTGCGCAGGGTCGCGCGTTCGAGCCGTTCGGTCGCTTCGTGACCGCAGCCGCAATCAGTCATGAGGCTCCCGTCGCGTGCCGTGTCCGGTCAGGCGTCGTCGCGCGGGTTGAGGTGCAGGTAGCGGTTCATCTGGACGCCGCCCGGCTCGTCGCCGGCCAGGCCGAAGCCCTTGGCCTCCAGCAGCGCCGCGATGCGCTGGTTCTCGGCGAAGAACGCGGCCTCCAGACGGGCGTCCTCGACGGGGTCCGGGGAGGAGCGGCGGAACTCCATGATGGCGTCGAGGTCCTCGCGGCCGCCGTCGGCGTAGAAGCGCGTGTGCTCGTCGCCGCACATGCGGTGCGCCCAGTAGAAGTCGAGGTACTCGCCCCGGTCGTCGGCGCCGAACAGGTACCAGATCGCCCAGCCGCCCTTGAGGATCCTGCCCCGGCGGCGCTGGGCGACGTTGCGGGGCGGCAGGCGGATGCCCCACTCGGTGAACAGTTCGTTGAACCTGGCGACGGCCGCGTCCATGACATCGCTCACCGTGTTGCCTCCCGTCCGCTCCCATCCGGGGCCGCGATCGCGCCGGATTGTGCCGCAGCCGCCCGCCCCGCACTCCCCCGCATTTTCCCCTTGCATACCCCCTCCATCTCGATTACAGTACCGATATCAAGTCATCCCGGCCCAGGAGGTCGCCATGCGCAAATCTTCAAAGAAATCAACGGGTTCCGTCACCAGGCACGGCGGTTTGCGCCCCGGCGCCGGCCGCCCCCGCGGCACCGGTCTCTACGGGGAGCCCACCGTGCCGGTGCGGGTGCCCGAGAGCCTGATCGTGCCGCTGCGGGACCTGCTGCAGCGGCGCGTCGACGGCGCGGCCGACACGCGCGACCGGGAGCTGCCCGACAACGTGCTGGTGCCGGACTTCGCGGCCGAGCCGCTGGCGCTGCCGCTGTTCTCGCACCGCGTCGCGGCGGGCTTCCCGTCCCCGGCCGACGACCACCTCGAGAACCGGCTGGACCTCAACGAGTACCTGGTGAAGAAGCCGGCCGCGACCTTCTTCGTGCGGGTCGAGGGGCAGTCGATGCTCGGGGCGGGCATCCGGCCCGACGACATCCTGGTGGTGGACCGCTCCGAGAAGGCGGTCGACGGCAAGATCGTCGTGGCGGCGGTCGACGGGGAGCTGACCGTCAAGCGGCTGCGCACCGAGCGGGCGCGGGTCTACCTGATGCCCGAGAACCCCGACTTCCCCCCCATCGAGATCACGCAGGACACCGAGTTCGTGATCTGGGGCGTGGTCACCAGCGTCATCCACAAGGTCTGAGCCGGGAGGCCCGTCGTGCCGCGCGTGTTCGCCCTGGTCGACTGCAACAACTTCTACGCGTCGTGCGAGCGGGTCTTCCAGCCGCGGCTGCGCGACCGGCCGATCGTCGTGCTGTCGAACAACGACGGCTGCGTCATCGCGCGCTCGAACGAGGCCAAGGCGATGGGCATCCCCATGGGCGCGCCCTTCTTCCGCTTCCGGCGGCTGGCGCAGCACCGCAAGGTCGAGGTCTTCTCCTCGAACTACGCCCTGTACGGGGACATGTCGGCCCGCGTGATGCGCATCCTGCAGGAGTTCACGCCGTCGCTGGAGGTCTACTCCATCGACGAGGCCTTCCTGGACCTCTCCGGGCACGCGCGGCGCGACCTCGGCGCCTACGCCCGGGAAATGGCCCTGGCGGTGCGGCGGTCCACCGGCATCCCCGTGTCGGTGGGCATCGGGCCGACCAAGGTGCTGGCCAAGGCCGCCAACCGCATCGCCAAGCGGAACCCCGAGACCGGCGGGGTGCTGGACCTCGCCGCCCTGGGCCCGCACATCGACGTCCACCTGGAGCGGATCGCGGTCCGGGACGTGTGGGGGATCGGCAAGCGCTGGGCCGAGAAGCTCGAGCAGCTCGGCATCGGCAACGCAGCGGCCCTGCGCGACGCCGATCCCTCCCTCGTCCGGCGCCGCTGCGGCGTCGTGGCCGAACGCATCGTCCACGAGCTGCGCGGCGTCTCCTGCCTCGCCCTCGAAGAAGCCGCTCCACCGCGCCGGCAGGTGCTGACCTCGCGCTCGTTCGGCACGCGCGTGGAGCGCTACGAGGACATGCGCGAGGCCGTCGCGACCTTCACCGCGCGCACCGCGGAGAAGCTGCGCGAGGACCGCGCCCGCGCCCAGGCCCTCACCGTCTTCCTGCAGACCAGCGAGCACGACCGCGACACGCCCCAGTACGGCAACGCCGCCACGGTGCCGCTGACGCGGGCCACCCAGGACACCGGCGAGCTGATCCGCGCCGCCATGGACGCCCTGGACCGCATCTGGAAGCCCGACCACCGCTACCTCAAGGCCGGCGTCATGCTGCTGGACCTGGTGCCCGAGGACGCCGACCAGACCGTGCTCTTCGGCGCGCTCGGCGAAACGCGGCGCCGGCAGTCGCAGCGCCTGATGCGCGCCATGGACGGCCTGAACCGCGAGCAGGGGGCCGGCACGGTCCGCTACGCGGCCGAGGGGCTGCGCAAGGCGTGGCGGATGAAGCAGGAGCGGCGGTCGCCGGCCTTCACGACGCGCTGGGACCAATTGCCGGTGGCCAAGGGGTGAGATGAGGTCCTGCCGGGCGGGGGACGCACTCCGGCCGCCTCCTGCGGCCGGAGCGCTCGGCTTGCGGGCTTCCTCGCCATCCGTGGCGAGGAAGCCCTCCAGACGCCCCCGCCCGGCAGGACCTCACCTCACCCCTTGGCCACGAACAAAATGAAGGCACTATCACAGGCTCGTGCATTGATGTTTAATGGCGCTTCCGGGAATCACCTTCCGATGGAGCGCCCGACATGCAACAGCGACACCGACACTCGAACCTCCCCCTGATCGCCGGCGCCGTGCTGCTGCTGGTGCTGGCCGTCACCTTCTTCTTCGACTGCCGCCGCAAGGACGACATCCACACCTTCGCCTTCGAGACGATGGGGACGCAGGCGTCGGGCACGGTCTACGTGTGGGACCGCACGCGGGACCGCCAGCCGGGCGACCTCGTGCACGCCACGTACGACTCGATCGAGACGGCGCTGAGTTCCTGGCGCGAGACCAGCGAGATCGGGCGGCTCAACGCCGCTCCCGCCGACACGACCATCGCCGTCTCGCGCGGGCTGAGCGAGTGCCTGCGCGTGTCCGAGGGGTTCCGGCAGATCAGCGGCGGCGCCTTCGATCCCACCGCCGAGCCGCTGATGCGCCTGTGGGGCTTCTACCGCCGCGAGGGGCGCCTGCCGACCCAGGCGCAGATCGACTCGGCGCGGGTCCTGATGGGCCGCTACGAGCACGACGCCTTCCGCCATACGGTGCGCAAGCTGGACAAGGGCACGCGCTTCGACCTGGGCGGCATCGCCAAGGGCTACGCCGTGGACCGCGCCGTGACGAATCTGATCGCGCTGGGCATCAGCAGCGCCATGATCGACCTGGGCGGCAACCTGTTCTGCCTGGGGCTGCCCGAGGGGCGGGACACCTGGCGCGTGGGGATCCGCGACCCCCTGGACCGCGACCAGCTGTTCGCGACCGTCGGGCTGGTCAACCAGGCGGTGGCCACCAGCGGCTCCTACGAGCGCTTCGTGGAGATCGACGGGCGGCGCTACGGGCACATCATGAACCCGGCCACCGGCCGGCCGGCCGAGGGTCTGCTGAGCGCGACGGTCGTCGCCCGCAGCGCCACGGTGGCCGACGGCCTGTCCACGACCCTGTTCGTGCTGGGGCCCGAAGCGGCCGCAGCCCTGCTGCGCGACCACTACCGCAACGTCGAGGCGGTGCTGGTGCTGCCGGGGACCGGAAACGCGGAGGCCCGGGTCTTGGCGACGCCGGGCCTGCGGGGCGATCTGGAGCTGCGCGCGGAGTACCGCGGCCGCTACTCGCTGGAATTCCTGGACTTCTGAGCGGCCGGCGGCGCCGGGGCGAGCGACGCCAGCGGCTTGCAGAGCACGCAGTTGCCGCAGTCCATCTCGCGCGGCGGTTCGTACTTCTCCCCCGCGCGGATCGCGCGCCGCTCCTCCAGCCGGTTCATGCCCGCCAGCAGCAGGCCCAGCGTCAGGAACGCCCCCGGCGGCAGGATCATCACGAGCATCGGCGGGTAGCCCGGGCCGAACAGCGGGTACCCGAGGAGCGAGCCGCTTCCCAGGACCTCGCGCACGCCGCCCAGGACCGCCAGGCCGAGCGTGAAGCCCAGGCCCATGCCCAGGCCGTCGGCCAGCGAGACGGCCACGCCGTTGCGGCCGGCGAAGGCCTCGGCGCGGCCCAGGATGATGCAGTTGACCACGATCAGCGGGATGAACAGGCCGAGGCTGCGGTGCAGCTCGAAGAAATACGCGTGCATGACCAGATCCACGACCGTCACGAACGACGCGATCACCACGACGTAGCCGGGGATGCGCACCTGGCGCGGGATGAAGTTGCGCAGCGCCGAGATCATGACGTTGCTGCAGACCAGCACGAAGGTCGTGGCCAGGCCCATCCCCAGCGCGTTGACGACCGAGGTGGTCACCGCGAGCGTCGGGCACATGCCCAGCAGCAGGCGGAACACCGGGTTGTCCTTCCAGATCCCCCTGGCGAAGGTCTGTCCCATGTTCGCCATCAGCGCGCCTCCCCTGTGGTGTCCGCCGCCGCAGTCGACGTCGCGGCCTGCAGCTGCGGCCTGTCGCGCTCGAAGCCCGCCAGCCCGGTGCTGACGGCATCGGCCAGAGCGCGTCCGGTGACCGTCGCGCCGGTGATGGCATCGACGTCGCCGCCGTCCTTTTTCACGCGCCAGTCGCGATCCTGCAGGCCGTGGCCCGCGTAGTAGCCCTCGAGCACCTCGGGAGCCGCGTAGCGCGAGCCGAGGCCGGGCGTCTCGGCGTGGCGCAGGACACGCACGCCCTGGACCCGGCCGCCGGCGTCCACACCCACCATGATCGCGATCTCGCCGGAGTAGCCCTTCGCGCTCGTTGCGGTGAAGGCGTAGCCGGTCGGGCCGTCGGGGCCGCGGCCCACGAAGTAGATGCCGCCGTCGGCGAGCGTGTCGGGCTCGAGCGTCTCGAAGGGCGGCATGACCGCCTCGACGGCTTCGCGCTGGGCCAGGGCCTCGACCGCGGCGATGGGCTCGCGCGTCATGGCGTCGACCTTGGCCAGGACGACCGCCATCACGGCGCAGATCAGCGCCAGGCGCAGCGACAGGTTCAGGATCTCCCTCATGCCGCGTCGGCCTCCCGGTAGAGCTTGCGCGCCTCGCCGAAGACCCGCGGCCGCGTCCAGCGGTCGATCAGGGGCGTGGCGGCGTTCATCAGCAGGATCGCGAAACTGACGCCCTCGGGGTAGCCGCCCCAGAGGCGGATGACCGCGGTGAGCAGGCCGCAGCCGGCGCCGAAGATCAGCAGGCCGCGGCGCGTGACCGGCGAGGTGACCATGTCGGTGGCCATGAACCAGGCGCCGAGCATCAGGCCGCCGCCCAGCAGGTGGACCAGCGGCGAGGCGTAGTGCGCCGGGTCGGCCAGGTGGGCGATGCCCGTGACCAGCGCCGTGGCGGCCATGAAGGCGACCGGCACCTGCCAGCGGATGACCCCGCGCCACAGCAGCCACAGGCCGCCCAGCAGCAGGGCCAGCGCGCTGACCTCGCCGAAGCTGCCGCCGACGTTGCCCACCAGCAGGTCGCGCAGGCCGGGCGCGCCGGCGTCGGCCACGGTGCGGCCCAGGCCCACCGCCTCCTTGATCGCGCCCAGCGGCGTGGCGCCGGTGGCGGCGTCCAGGGCGGTGCCCGGACCCTGCGGCACGACCCAGGTCGTCATCTGCACGGGGAAGGAAATCAGCAGGAAGACGCGCGCGACCAGGGCCGGGTTGAACGGGTTGTAGCCCAGACCACCGTAGACGGCCTTGCCCAGGCCGATCGCCACGGCGCTGCCGATCAGCACCAGCCACCAGGGGCTGCCCGAGGGCAGGTTCATCGCCAGCAGCACGCCGGTGAGCACGGCGCTGTAGTCGCGCAGCGTCGCCGGGCGCTTGACCAGGCGCGCACAGGCCCACTCGCAGGCCAGGCAACCGGCGACCGCCAGCACCAGGACGCGCAACGCGCCCAGGCCGAAGAACCACAGGCCGGCCAGCAGGCCGGGCAGCAGGGCCAGCAGCACCTGGCGCATGATCCACGGCACGTCCTGGCCCGCGTGCACGTGGGGCGAGGCGCTGACGATCAGGTCCCGCGGCGTGATCGGTTCGGCGACGGGGGTCGCCGGCTCCGTCGGGGCGCCGTCGGGTCCGGTTCCGGATTCCAGGGTCATGGTCCTCCCTCGCCCTCGTCGGTTAAGCCGTGGCCGCCGTCTCGGCGCGCTTCGCATCCCGGTCGGTCTTGGCCCGGCGTTCCTCGAGGATGTCGCGCCACTCCGCCTTGCCCCGCTTGAAGTGCTGGACCAGGGGCCGGCGCGACGGGCAGACGTAGGCGCAGCTGCCGCACTCGATGCAGTCCAGGATGTGCCAGTCGCCCAGTTCCTCGAAGCGGAACCGTTCGGCGATCAGGCCCATGGCGCTGGGCACCAAACCCATCGGGCAGGCGTCGACGCAGGCGCCGCAGCGGATGCAGGGGCCGCCCTCGAAGAGGACCGCCTCGTCGTCGCGCAGGCAGAGCACGCCGCTGGTGCCCTTGATCAGGGGCACGTCCATGTCGAACTGGCCGATGCCCATCATGGGCCCGCCGAAGATGACCTTGCCGACGTCCGGGGTGACGCCGCCGCAGTGGGCCAGCACGTCCAGCAGCGGCGCGCCGACGCGCACGCGCAGGTTGTGCGGCACGTTGATCGCGGCGCCGGTGACCGTCGCCACGCGCTCGGTCATCGGCAACCCGTCGCGCACCGCCTCGAGGCAGGCCACGGCCGTGCCCACGTTCTGCACCACGCAGCCGACGTCCATGGGCAGGCCGCCGGGCGGCACGCGCCGGCCGCTGAGGGCGTAGATCAGGTGCTTCTCGGAGCCCTGCGGGTACTTGGTCTCCAGCAGGGTGAACTCCGCCGCGACGTCCGCGGGGCAGGCCCGGCGCAGCGCCTCGAGCGCGTCGGGCTTGTTGGACTCGATGCCGACGCAGGCGCGCGTGACGCCCAGGACGCGCATCATCAGGCCCAGGCCTTCCATGACCTCGGCCGCCTGCTCGAGCATCACGCGGTGGTCGGCGGTGAGGTAGGGCTCGCACTCGGCGCCGTTGAGGATGAGCAGGTCGACCTTCTTCTCGGCCGGCGGGCTCAGCTTGACGTGCGTCGGGAACGTCGCGCCGCCCATGCCGACCACGCCGGCGGCCTGGATGGCGCGGCGCAGCTCGGCGGGCTCGAGCCGGCGCCAGTCCGCCGGCGGCGCCAGGCCCTCCCAGGGCCGGTCCTCGCCGTCGGACTCGATCTCGACCGCCAGCATGGGGCGGCCCAGCGGGTGCGGCAGCGCCGCCACCTGCTTGACCGTGCCGCTGGTCGGCGCGTGCACAGGCACAGAGACGAAACCCACCGGCTCGCTCAGGGGCTGCCAGCGGGCCACGCGGTCGCCCTTGGCGACCAGCACCTTGCCCGGAGCGCCGAGGTGCTGGGCGATGGGCACCACGTAGCGGTGCAGCAGCGGCATGGCCTCGATCTGCAGGCCGGCCGTATCCTTGTGGTAGGCGGGATGGACGCCGCCGCTGAATTTCATGTCGTCCTTTCGGCGGCCGGGGCCGCGTCGCCGCGGTAGACCAGGGAGCCCGTCGGGCAGAGCGCGGCGAGCGCCGGGTCGTCCGGCGCGTGCTCGTAATCGATGTAGGCCAGGAAGTCGGCCACCCTGATGCGCGGGTCCCCGGTGAAGGACTTCTCGCACTTCTTGCAGCCCAGGCAGGCGACGGTGCAGGCCTTCTTGGCCGCCGGGCCGCGGTCGTGGTTGCTGCACAGCACGTGGATGGTCGCCTCGACGGGCACCAGCTTGATGAGGTCCTTGGGGCAGGCGGCCACGCACAGCCCGCAGGCGGTGCAGCGGGCAGGGATGATCCGCGCCACGCCGCTGGGCGTCATCTCGACCGCGCCGAAGGCGCAGACGCGCTGGCAGTCGCCCAGGCCGAGGCAGCCGGCGCTGCAGGCCTTGTCGCCGCCGCCGAGCAGGGCTGCGCTGGCGCAGCTGGCGAGCCCGTTGTAGCGGTACTTCTTGGCGGCGACGTCGTCGCCGCCCTGGCAGAGGATCAGGGCCACCTGGGGCGCGCGGTCCTGCACCGTCTGGCCGACGATGGAGGCCACGAGACGGCGGGTCTCCTGATCGCACACCGGGCAGCCGTCGGGCTTGGCGTCGCCGCGCACGACCGCGCCCGCGAAGTCGCCGCAGCCGGCGAACCCGCAGCCGCCGCAGTTGGCGCCCGGCAGGGCCTCGGTGATCCGGTCCTGCCGGGGATCGGTCTCCACGGCGAAGGCGCGCGCCGCCAGCGCGAGCCCCAGGCCCGCTAGCAGGCCGATCCCGGACAGCACGACGGTCGGAACGAGCATGATTCCTCCCCCGCCACGGCGGCGGCTCGGCTACTTGACGAGTCCGGCGAAGCCCATGAAGGACAGCGACAGGGTCCCGGCGGTGACCAGGGCGATGGCCGTGCCGCGGAAGCTGCGCGGCGTGTCGGCCAGGGCCAGGACCTCGCGGATCCCCGAGAACAGCACCAGCGCCAGGCCGAAGCCCATCGCCGCCGCCAGCGAGAAGACTGCGGTGACCAGCAGCGAACTCTCGTTCATGATGTTCATCACGGCGCAGCCCAGCACCGCGCAGTTGGTCGTGATCAGGGGCAGGTAGATGCCGAGCGAGCGGTAAAGGCCCGGGCTGAGCTTCTGCAGGGCGAGTTCGACCAGCTGCACCATCGCCGCGATGATCAGGATGAAGGAGATCGTCTGCAGGTATTCCAGGCCGTAGGGGCGCAGCAGGCCGTGGAACACCAGCCAGCAGACCGTGCTCGCCAGCGTCATCACGAACATGACCGCGGCGGTCATGCCCAGGGCGGTGGACAGCTTCTTCGAGACGCCCAGGAACGGGCAGATGCCCAGGAAGCGGGACAGCACGAAGTTGTTCACCAGGATCGCGCTGAGCACCAGCAGGACGAGCTCCATGGCCACCGCCTCCGCGTGTTAAGTAAATAACCGACCCCAAGTAAGTCCCCTGAATGCGGGCCATCAAGGCAAATTTTTAACAACCAGGACGGCGGCGCTCCGGCTGCCGGGCGGTCCCGGATCCGGCCGCCGGGGGGCCCGAGTCTTCTCTGGCCCCTGCCCCTTCCCTTGACTACTTTGGACGCTCGCGCACAGCGATGCCCCGGGGCCCGCGGCCCGACGCGCGCCCCCCCATTCCGACTCCCGGGCACCCGACCGCGAAGGCGAGCTCCGGGCAAGGAGGCGACAGTTCACGCCATGTCGATCGCAGTGACCAGACAGGACGATGTCGTGATCCGCTTCGCCGGCGACTCCGGCGACGGCATGCAGATCACCGGCAACCAGTTCACGGACACCACGGCCAAGGTCGGCAACGACCTCGCCACGTTCCCCGACTTCCCCGCCGAGATCCGCGCCCCGGCCGGCACGCGGGCGGGCGTCTCGGGGTTCCAGATCCGCTTCAGCAGCACCGACATCTACACCGCCGGCGACATCCCCGACGTGCTGGTGGCCATGAACGCCGCGGCGCTGATCGTGAACTACAAGGACGTGGCCCCGGGCGGGATCATCATCGCCAACACGGGCAACTTCACCGAGCGCGACCTGCAGAAGGCCAAGCTCGCGACCAACCCGCTGGAGGACGGCACCCTCGACGGGTACCGCGTCATCGCCATCGACATCAACGCCCGGGTCACCGAGGCGCTGCAGGGCTCGCCCCTGACGTCGAAGGACGTGCTGCGCTGCAAGAACTTCTACGTGCTGGGCCTGATGTACTGGCTCTACAGCCGGCCCATCGAGCCGACGCTCGAGTGGCTGGCCGCCAAGTTCGCCAAGAAGCCGGAACTGGCCGACGCCAACCAGACCGCCCTGCGCGCCGGCTACAACTCCGGCGACATCCACGAGGTCTTCCAGGGCCGCTACGAGGTGGTCCCGGTCGAGAACGCGCTTCCCGGCACCTACCGCAACATCATGGGCAACCACGCCGTCGCCCTGGGCCTGGTCGCGGGCGCCGAGCTCGCGGGGCTCAAGCTGTTCCTGGGCTCGTACCCCATCACCCCGGCCACCGACATCCTGCAGCACCTCTCTGAGTTGAAAGAGTTCGGCGTGATCACCTGCCAGATGGAGGACGAGATCGCGGGCATCTGCACCGCCATCGGCGCCTCGTACGCCGGCATGCTGGGCTGCACCACGACGTCGGGCCCCGGCCTGGCGCTGAAGACCGAGGCGATCGGCCTGGCCATCATGACCGAGCTGCCGCTGGTCATCGTCGACGTGCAGCGCGCCGGCCCCTCGACCGGCCTGCCGACCAAGGTGGAGCAGGCGGACCTGCTGCAGTCCCTGTTCGGCCGCAACAGCGACGCCCCCCTGCCGATCGTCTCCTGCGCGACGCCGGCCGACGCCTTCGACTGCGCCGTCGAGGCCTGCCGCATCGCCGTGCAGTACATGACGCCGGTGATCCTGCTCAGCGACAACTACATCGCCAACGGCGCGGAGCCCTGGCGCCTGCCCGACATGGACAAGCTGCCGCGTTTCCCGGCCGTCCACGTCACCGACACGGCCGGCTACGCGCCCTACTCGCGCGATGCGAAGCTGGCGCGTCCCTGGGCCGTCCCCGGCACCCCCGGCCTCGAGCACCGCATCGGCGGCCTCGAGAAGGAGCACATCACCGGCAACGTCAGCCACAACCCCGAGAATCACCAGCTGATGTCCGAGATGCGGCGCGACAAGGTGCTGGGCGTGCGCGACACGATCCCGACGCCCGAAGTCTCCGGCCCGGAGAAGGCCGACCTGCTGGTCGTGGGCTGGGGCTCGACCTTCGGCGCGATCCGCAGCGGGACCGAGCGTCTGCGGCGCGAGCAGAACGTCTCGGTCGCCCACCTGCACCTGCGGCACCTGTGGCCGCTGGCGCACGGTCTCGACGAGATCTTCGCCCGCTACAAGCAGATCCTCGTGCCGGAGCTGAACATGGGACAGCTGTCCCGCCTGCTCCAGGGCGAGTACCCCGACCACCGTTTCCTGCACTACGGCAAGGTGAAGGGCAAGCCCTTCACCGCGCGCGAGATTCGGGAAAAGATCACCGCCGTGCTGGAGGCTAAGTCATGAGCGCCGTCCAACTGACTCCCAAGGACCTCAAGTCGGACCAGGAAGTGCGCTGGTGCCCCGGCTGCGGCGACTACGCGATCCTGAACTCCACGCAGGCCGTGCTGGCGGAGATCGGCGTGCCCCGCGAGAAGATGGCGATCATCTCGGGCATCGGCTGCTCCAGCCGCTTCCCCTACTACATGGGCTGCTACGGATTCCACGGGATCCACGGCCGCGCCACCGCCATCGCCACCGGCACCAAGACGGCCAACCCGGACCTCTCGGTCTGGGTCGTCACCGGCGACGGCGACGCGATGTCGATCGGCGGCAACCACCTGATCCACGCCATGCGCCGCAACGTCGACCTCAAGATCCTGATGTTCAACAACCAGATCTACGGGCTGACCAAGGGCCAGTACTCCCCCACCTCCCCGGCGGGCCTGAAGACCAAGACCTCGCCCTACGGCTCGGTGGACCTGCCCTTCAACCCGATCAACCTGGCGCTGGGCTCCGGGGCGACGTTCGTGGCCCGCACCGTGGACACGAACCCCAAGCACATCAAGAGCACCCTGCTGGCCGCCGCCGCCCACAAGGGCATCGCCTTCGTCGAGATCTGGCAGAACTGCGTGATCTTCAACGACGGCGCCTGGAAGGAATGGTCGACGAAGGAAGCCCGCGCCGAACGCACGATCGACCTGCAGCCGGGCCAACCGCTGGTCTACGGCAAGGACAACGAGAAGGGCCTGCGCATCTCCGGCGGCGAGGTCGAGGTCGTCGCGGCGGCCGACGCCGACGTCTGGGACCCGACGACGGCCGCGCCGCTGGCCTACATCATGGCCTACCTGGACGAGCGGGAAGACCTCCCGCACGCCCTGGGCATCTTCCGCCAGCACGCCAAGCCGACCTACGACGGCGCCGTGAAGGAGCAGGTCGACTTCCTGACCGCCAAGAAGGGCAAGGGCGACCTGAAGAAGCTCATCTACACGAAGGACGCCTGGCAGGTCAGCTGACCGCGGGCGCCCCGCCACCGCACATGTGAAGAGGGCCCGGCCTCACGGCCGGGCCCTCTTCACATGCGTGGCGGCGGGTCGCGGCTACTTCACCAGTTCGGGGCGGTGCAGGACCGCGATCACCACGAAGGCCGCGTTCATCCCCATCACGAACAGGAAGAAGACGATGATCCAGATCCAGGGATGCCGCTTCAGCCAGCGTTTCATGATCAGGGCCCCCGGAACTGGACGTCGAGGTCCCTGGTCTCGCCGGTGAGCGAGTCGGTCACCGTGAGGGTCAGCGGGAAGGAACCCGCGTACAGGGCGCGGTCGAGGTAGAGGAACAGCGGCGTCTGGCCGTCCTCCAGAGGCGCGAGCCGGACGACCGGTTGCGGCAGGATGAGCTCCAGGCCGGGCCGGTCGCCGGCCGTCAGGGTGATGGCGTAGGCGCTGGGACGGTCGCCCTTGTTCTGCAGGTGCAGTGTGTAGAGGTTGCGGATGCGGGCGCCCTCGAACAGGTAGGGCATGCCGGTCTGGCGCAGGGCGTTGGCCTGGAAGTCCTCGCGGCTGCCGGCCGACAGCGTCGCCACCGCCAGGCCCAGCAGGCCCAGGCAGGCGTAGACGAGCGTGCGGGGGCGCAGCAGCGGCCGTCGCGGCTCGCCATCGAAGACCCGCTGGGAATCATAGCGCACCAGGCCCGGCGGCTTGCCGATGCGCCGCATGACGTCGTCGCAGGCGTCGATGCAGTTGGCGCAGCCGATGCACTCCATCTGCAGCCCGTTGCGGATGTCGATCCCGGTGGGACAGACCTCCACGCAACGGTAGCAGTCGACGCAGTCGCCGCCCTCGTCGCGGCCCTTGTGCCGCGGCTCGCCGCGCACCTCGTCGTAGCCGATGATGATCGTGTCCTGGTCGATGAGCGAGGACTGCAGCCGGCCGTACGGGCAGATGATCAGGCAGGTCTGCTCGCGGAACCAGGCGAAGTCGAAGTAGAGCACCGCGGTCCAGAACATCGACCAGCCGAAGGCCGAGGGGTGGAGCGCGGGCGAACTCGTGATCACCTGCATCAGCTGGCGCGGCGGGATGAAGTAGCTCAGGAACACGTGGGCGATCATGTAGGCGCCGCCCAGGAAGATCGCGTGCTTGAGCAGCTTGCGCCAGAAGCGGCCCGCCGTCGGCGGACCCAGGTTGCGGCGGATGCGCTCGACCCGCGGTCCCTCGATCCACCGCTCGAACTTCCGGAACACGCCCTCCAGGAAGACGGTCTGCGGGCAGGCGTAGCCGCACCAGATGCGGCCCCAGAGGGCCGTCGCCACGAACAGGCCGAACCCGATGCCCGTCAGCACGAAGAACATCAGGTAGAAGTCCTGGTTCGTGAAGCTCAGGCCGAACAGGTAGGCGTGGCGGCCGGGCAGGTCGATGTGGACCGCCGGGTGGCCGCCGATCACGAGCCAGGGCAGCGCCGCGTAGACCAGCAGCAGCACCATGAAGACGAGGTTCTTCAGGACCTGCCAGCGGCCGCTGACGTCAGCCGGGTGCAGGAAGTTGCGCGAGCCGTCCGCGTTGATCGAGTAGACCGTGTCCAGGTCGGGACGGCGGCGCTCCTTCCTGCCCTTGCCCTGCTCAGCCACTGCCGGCCGCCCCAGCTGCCGCGGGCACCGTGGTCGGCGGCGCCGCCGCGGCCGCTGGCGGCGCCGCAGTCTCGGGCAAGCCCTCGGGGGCCTTGCCAGGCACCTCGGTGCCCTTGAGCGTCAGCACGTAGGCCACGACCTTCTGCACGCGCGTCGGGCCGAGCTGGCGGCCCCAGGCGGCCATGCCCTTGCTCAGCACGCCGTCGGTGACGACCCTGTGGATGTCGAGCGGGCGCCCGCCGTGGATCCAGAAGCCGTCGGTCAGGTTCGGGCCGACCAGCCCCTGGCCGCGGTCGGCGTGGCAGACGACGCAGTAGGTCGCGTAGAGCTGGCGGCCCTCCTCCACCTGCGCCGGGATCGTGGCCATCAGCGCCAGGCTCTCGTCGGTGAGACCGGTCTTGGCCAGGCGGGCGAGCTGCACCTCGGAGGCCGCGACCATCTCCTTGTCGTAGCGGGCGCGCGGCAGGTCGACGATCGAGAAGGTGTGGAAGACCAGCCAGTAGCCGACCGCGAAGACGATGGAGCCGTACAGGATGAACAGCCACCAGTTGGGCAGCTTGTTGTCGTACTCCTCGATGCCGTCGTACACGTGGCCGCGCAGCTCGTCGGGCTTGTGCTCGCTCATGACCGCACGTCTCCTTCCCCGGCCGCGTCCGTCGCCTCGTCGGCAAGGGGGAGCGCCGCCATCCGCTCGGTCTCGCGGTCGTGGCGCAGCCCGACCGTCACGTGGATGATCACCATCAGGAACGCCGCGGCGAAGATGCCCAGTCCGACCAGCGGCCAGACGAGCAGCGGGTTGTCG
>JAUSBL010000032.1 GCA_030658975.1 Candidatus Latescibacterota bacterium | reverse complement strand
AGGAGCAGCTCTTCTACCTGCAGAGCCGCGGCCTGGACCCGGACAAGGCGCGCCTGATGATCGTCAACGGCTTCATCGAGCCGTTCGTCAAGGAACTGCCCATGGAGTACGCGGTCGAGCTGAACCGGCTGATCGAGCTGGAGATGGAGGGATCCGTTGGCTAGCACCGAGCACCGCGAAGCCGGAACCGTCCGCCGGCCGTCCCTGGGCGGGGAAGACGTCGCCGCCCTGTCGCGCCAGGCCGGGGAGGGCCCCGCCCTGTTCGCGCGCCGGCGCGCCGCGGCCGACCGTTACCTCGCCGCCGCCGACCCGGACCGCGTCACGCACCTGTGGCGCTTCACCGACCCGGCCAACCTGCTGCCCGAGTCCGTGGCGATCTCGGCGGCCGCGGTCCCGCACGCCGCTCCCCACGCCGAAGGCGCAGCCGCCCGCGTGCTGATGCTCGCCGGGCTGCGCCCGCTGATCGCGACCGGACTGAAGGTGTTGGCGGCCGGACTGGTCGTGAAACCCCTGGTCGAAGCGGAAGAGGAGCTGCGGGCGTTGGCCGCGCGGGAGCGGACTCCGGACGCCGATCCCGAGGAGGGTCTGTTCCAGGCGCTCAACGGCGCGGCCTGGAACACCGGCCTCTACGTGGGCGTGCCGCCCGGCGCGATCCTGACCGACCCCGTGCACGTGGTCATCGACGCGATCGGACCTGCGGTGCTGCCGCGCCTGGTGGTCGACCTGGGCGAGGGGGCGCAGGCCGTCGTCGTCGAGGAGCACACCGGCGGCGACGCCGGTTCGCGCGTCGTCGCGTCGAGCGAGCTGCACGCCGCCGACGGCGCCCGTCTGCGCCACGTCCTGGTCCAGACCTGGCGCGAGGGCGTCTGCGGTCACCTGACCGCCCGCACGCGGGCCGATCGCAACGCCGACGCGCTGACCGTCTTCGCCTCCTTCGGCGGCGAGCGCAGCAAGGTCGAGCTGGCGACCGATCTGGCGGGCGAGGGCGCGCGCAGCGAGATGATCGGCGTGGTGATGGGCGCCGGCCGCCAGCGCTTCGACCACCACACGCGCCACCGCCACCTGGCGGGGCGCACCTGGAGCAACATCGACTTCAAGGCCGTCGCCGACGCGTCGTCCCGCAGCAGCTACACCGGCCTGATCCGCATCGAGCAGGACGCGCGCGGCAGCGAGGCCTACCAGGAGAACCGCAACCTCCTGCTGACGGGCGGCAGCCGGGCCGACTCGATCCCCGAGTTGGAGATCCTCAACCAGGACGTCAGCTGCAGCCACGGCGCCACCGTCGCGCCGGTGGATCCCGAGCAGGTCTTCTACCTGCAGAGCCGCGGCCTCGACCCGGACGAGGCCCTGCGCCTGGTCGTGCGCGGCTTCCTGGAGAAGACGTTCAGCAGCCTGCCCGCCGACCTGCGCGAGCGCCTCGAAGCGCTGGTGGGGGCGCGGCTGGCCGCCCTGCAGGGGAGGGCGTCGTGAAGGCCCGCGAACGCTCCCTGGGCGCTCCGGCGGGCGTCGAGCCCTGCGCCGGCCAGCGCGACGGCTGCGAGCGCTGCGGCGGTCTGGCCCGCGAGCGCTTCCCGATCCTGCGCCGCGCGGTGCACGGCCTGCCGCTGGTCTACCTGGACAGCGCCGCGACCTCGCAGAAGCCCGAGCAGGTCATCGGCGCCGAGGCCCGCTACTACCGCGAGCACAACGCCAACGTCCACCGCGGCATGCACGCCCTGGCGGCCGAGGCCACCGACCTCTACGAGCAGTGCCGCCGCCGCGTCGGCCGCTTCCTGGGCGTGACCCGGCCCGAGCAGGTGGTCACGCTGCGCGGCGCGACCGCGGCCCTGAACCTCGCCGCCGGCGGCCTGGCCCACCGCCTGCGCCCCGGCGACGAGATCCTGGTCACCGGCATGGAGCACCACGCCAACCTCGTGCCCTGGATCGCGCTGGCCCGGCGCGAGGGCCTCGTCCTGCGCCACCTCCCGGTCACCGACGGCGGCGAGCTGGATCTCGCCCGGCTGCCCGACCTGCTGTCGGACCGCACCCGGGTGGTGGCGCTGACCCACGTCTCGAACGTGCTGGGCACGATCAACCCCGTCGCCGAGATCGCCGCGGCCGCCCATCGCCGCGGCGCGCTGGTCGTGGTGGATGCGGCCCAGTCGGTCGGGCACCTGCCGGTGAACTTCGCGGCGCTGGGCGCCGACCTGCTGGCCTTCTCCGCGCACAAGTGCTACGGCCCGATGGGGCTGGGCTTCCTGGTCGGGACGCCCGAGACGCTCGCGCTGCTGGAACCCGTGGAATTCGGCGGCGAGATGATCGAGACCGTGACCATGGACACCGCCACCTGGGCTGCGGTGCCCCTGCGTTTCGAAGCGGGCACGCCTCACGTCGCGGCGGCGGCCGCCTTCCCGGCGGCCCTGGACCTGGTCGAGGAGTTCACGGTCGAGCGGCTGCGCACGCACGAGATCTCGCTGACCGGCTACACCTGGGAACGACTGTCGGCGCTGGGCGGCCTGACCCTGTACGGGCCGGCCGATCCCGCGGCGCGCGGCGGACTGGTCAGCTTCCACGACCCGAAGTTGCACGCCCACGACCTGGCGCAACTGCTGGACGCCCGCGGCGTCGCGGTGCGCGCCGGCCACCACTGCGCCCAGCCGCTGCACCGGCGCCTGGGGGTCGCGGCCACGGTGCGCGCCTCGTTCGGACTCTACAATTCCCACGACGACGTCGATGCCCTCATCGACGGCATCCGCTACGCGAGGAGCGTGTTCGGGACATGAGCACGGGCATGGACGATCTCTACCGCGAGGTGATCCTCGACCACCACCGCCGGCCGCGCGGCGCGCAGGCGCTCGCGCATCCGGATGCCGAGGCCGCCGGCAAGAACCCTTCCTGCGGCGACGAGCTGACGCTGCAGCTCGCCTGCGACGGCGACCGCATCCGCGAGGCCAGTGTCGTCACCCGCGGCTGCGCCATCGCCACGGCCAGCGGCTCGATCCTGGCCGAGCTGGTCGTCGGGCGCACCCTGGACGAGGCCCGCCGCCTGGCCGACGCGTTCCGCGCCGTCCTGCACGAACCCGCCGGCGAACTGCCCGACGAGCTCGCGCCGGGGGACCTCGACGCGCTGATCGGCGTGCGGCAGTTCCCGATGCGCGTCAAGTGCGCCGTGCTGCCCTGGATCACGTTGACCGAAGCCGTCGTCGCCCGCAACGAGGGCCGCGTCGCGGCCGAGTCCACCACGGAGGCCTGAAATGAGCGCGCCTTTGCCCACGCCCAACGCCGTCGTCGAGGCCCTGCGCCCGGTCATGGACCCCGAGCTGAACCTGTCCATCGTGGATCTGGGGCTGCTGCGCGGCGTGCAGGTCGAGGACGAGACGGGAGACGTCACCATCGAGCTGACCCTCACCAGCCCCATGTGCCCGCTGGGCCCGCAGATCGTGGCCGCCACGCGCGACGCCGGCCTCACGGTGCCCGGGGTCCGCAACTGCCAGGTCGACCTGGTCTGGAGCCCGCCCTGGGACCCGCGCGCCGACGCCACCGAGGACGTCAAGGCCGAGCTGGGGATCTGGGACTAGCCGCGGCGCGCGTGCAATTCGCTACGGATGCGCCGCAGCGTCACCGTGATCACGAACAGCAGCATGATGCCCGAGAACTCCAGCAGGCGTCCCGGAGCGTAGCCGAGGAAGGCGATGGTACGGCCGCTCAGGTTGGCCAGCTTCTCAAACCCCGCCAGGAAGAAGAGCAGCAGCGCCAGGGCGAACATGACGCGACTGAAGACGCTCAACCAGGCCTCGCCTTTCATGACCCACCTCCCACAGCCTGCAGCCGGGCGGCCAGTTCCCCACCGCGCCGGATCGTACGTATGCGGTCCAGCTTGACTTGCCAGGTGGCCCGGTCCAGCGGCACGTGAGTCAGCGAACCCGTGTCCGGATCGCTGAACCAGAGTTCGTAATACCCAGTGTCCTTGTACATGGTCACGGCGACGAGCTGGCCCCAGTCCGCGGGGATGTCCGCGAAGGGGACCAGGCCTTCCTTGGGCTCTTCCAGGGGGTTGCAGGCGAGGACGGGGAGCAGCAGCAGCGCGAACAGGAGTGACGACTGCCGGCGCATGATCTCCTCCTTTCGACAGGGCGGGTCAGAGGACGACCGCGCAATGATAACACGATTCAAGGTCGCGGTTCAGGAAACCGCGGAGACCCGGCGCGGGGAACCGGGCGTCGGCCCGGGTTCAGTCCACCCACTTCGTCACGAAGACGTTCGTCTCCTGCGGCCCGCTGTTGCGGCGGTTGCTGCAGAAGACGAACGTCACGCCGTCGGGCGCCCACATCGGGAAGCCGTCGAAGCCCTCCGAGTAGGTGACCTGCTCCAGCCCGCCGCCGTCGTCGCCGACCAGCCACAGCTCGAACTCGCGGCCGCGCGGTTCGGGATAGTTGCTGCTGAAGATGATGCGTTTGCCGTCGGGGTGGAAGAAGGGCCCGAACGAGGCGCTCTTCAGGTCGGTGACCTGTCGCTGATCGGTGCCGTCGGCGTTCATGACCCAGATCTCCATGAGCGAGGGGCGCACCTTGTCCTGCGCCAGCAGGGCGCGGTACTCGTCGAGCGCCGGACCGGGTTCGGGGTGGTGGCTGCGGTAGCAGATCCGCGAACCGTCGGGGGAGAAGAAGGCGCCGCCGTCGTAACCGGGGGTCGTGGTCAGCCGGCGCACGTCGCCGCCGTCGAGGTCCATGGTGTAGAGGTCGAGGTCGCCGTCGCGCACCGAGGTGAAGACGATGCGCCGGCCGTCGGGCGAGATCGTGGCCTCGGCGTCGTAGCCGGGGGTGTCGGTCAGCCGGACCACCTCGCCGCTGGCGAGGTCCTGCTTGACGATGTCGTAGTCCCCGAAGACGCCCCAGACGTAACCCTGGCTCATGTCCGGCGGCGTCGGGCAGCCGGGGCCGGCCAGGTTCGTGGTGGCGTAGATGATCGAGCGGCCGTCGCCGGTGAAGTAGGCGCAGGTGGTGCGGCCCTCGCCCGGGGACACCAGCTCGGGATTGCCGCCTCCCGCCGGCATGATCATGATCTGGTCGCAGGCGTGCGGAGGCCGCGTGGTCTGGAAGACCAGCCGCTGCGAATCGTAGCTGAAGTAGGCCTCCGCGTTCTCGCCCCCGTCGGTCAGCATGGTCAGCAGCGAGAAGTGCCGCTCGCGCGGGTCGGGCAGGTGCACGCGGGGCACGGGTCCGGCGACGGCGGTTGCGGCCGCCAGGACGAGCGCCGCGAACTGCGCGGCGGCGAGGGAGAGGGCGGCGGTCGGTCCAGAAGTGCGCATCCGATCCTCCTGAAGGCGCGATGGTATAACAGGACTTTTCCGGTCGCAATCTAGCACGAGTCGCCGGCGGCACCAAGCCCCGCCGTGGCCTGCGCCGCGGCCGCCCGGGTGGCGGCACGGCCATCCGGGACTATCCTAATCACCTTTGTTGCTGCCATGACTTCGTACCGTCCCGACAGGAGGACGACATGATCGTCGGCGTTCCCAGGGAAACCGCGGCGCGCGAGCGCCGCGTGGCGCTGGTGCCCGCCGCGGCGCAGGCGTTGGTCAAGGCCGGCCTCGAGGTGGTCGTCGAGCGGGGCGCCGGCGAGGCGTCGGGTTACCCCGACGACGATTACGTGGCCAAGGGAGCCCGGCTCGCCGCGCGCGACGAGGTGTTCGCCGCGGCGGACGTCCTGGTGCAGGTCCGCGGCCCCGGGGCCGGCCCCGACGGCGGCGCGACCGACCTGGCGCGATGCCGTTCCGGCCAGACGCTGATCGGGATGCACGACCCGCTGGGCGATCCGGGCGCCGTCGCCCGGCTGGCGGAGCGCGGCGTGACCGCGTTCGCCCTGGAACTGGTGCCGCGCATCACGCGCGCCCAGAGCATGGACGTGCTGTCCTCGATGGCGACGCTCGCCGGCTACCAGGCCGTGCTCGAGGCCGCCGCCCGCCTGCCCCGGCTGTTCCCGATGCTGATGACGGCCGCCGGCACGCTGGCTCCGGCCAAGGTCTTCGTGGTGGGCGTCGGCGTGGCCGGACTGCAGGCCATCGCCACGGCCCGGCGGCTGGGAGCGGTCGTCGAAGCCTACGACGTGCGGCCGGCGGTGCGCGACCAGGTCCTGAGCGTCGGCGCCAAGTTCGTGGAGTTCGAGCTGGAGACCGCGGGCGCCGAGGACAGGGGCGGCTACGCGAAGGAGCAGAGCGCGGACTTCCTGCACCGCCAGCGCGAGCAGATGCAGGCCGTCGTCGCGCGCAACGACGTGGTGATCACGACCGCCGCGATCCCGGGGAAGCAGGCACCGGTGCTGGTGACCGCGGCGATGGTCGCGG
>JAUSBL010000029.1 GCA_030658975.1 Candidatus Latescibacterota bacterium | reverse complement strand
CCGGAGCGCTTGGCCTTCCGGCCCCTCCGCCATCCTGGCTGCAGGGCCTCCAGGACACCCCTGTCACGGCAGGATGTGCAGACGCAGGTCGAGCAGATGTCCGATACCCGCGGATCGCGATTTCTAGGGGTCCGGCCCATCGTGGCACTTGTAACACGAGGTGCCGGACCAGCCGCCCTTGAAGTCCTGCCCGTGGCAGGCCTTGCAGGAATCGCTGCCGTTGTTCTCGGCGTAGCGGCCGTGCCGCGATCTGTTCGCCCAGTTGGGCAGGTGCCCGCCCGGCCCGTCGTGGCAGGTGTAGCAGGAGACCGCACTCCAGCCGCCCTGGTAGTCGGTGCCGTGGCAGTCGCGGCAGCCGAGGGCGCTTTGGCTCACGACGGTCGCGCCGTGCTCCGATTCCTGCTCCCAGTTCGCCGGGTGCCCACCCGGCCCGTCGTGGCAGGTGAAGCAGGAGACATCGGAACTGCCGCCGTTGAAATCGGAGCCGTGGCACTCCGTGCAGGTCGCAGCGCTCGAAGTGCGCACGGTCGTGCCGTGCTGGGCAGGATTGGCCCACCCGACGGGATGGGCGGCCCCGTTCGGGCCGTCGTGGCACGAGTAACAGGAGACCGCGCTCCACCCTCCGAGGTAATCGGCGCCGTGGCAGGCCGCGCAGGACGTGGGACCGTTCGTCTCGACCTCCGCGCCGTGCAGCGCGGGGCTGGCCCAGCCCGTCGCATGCCCGCCCGGCCCGTCGTGGCACGTGAAGCACGAGATGCCGCTGGTGCCGCCCGTGTAGTTGGCGCCGTGGCACGAAGTGCAGGACGCAGCGCTTGAAGTGCGCACGGTCGCGCCGTGCTGGGCGGGCTCGGCCCAGCCATCGGGATGCGCGCCGTTCTCGCCGTCGTGGCAAGAGAGACAGGAGACCGCGCTCCAGCCACCGAGGTAGTCGGGGCCGTGGCAGGCCGCGCAGGACGTCGGACCGTTGGCCGCGACTTCGGCCCCGTGTTCGTCGGGACTGGCCCAGCCGGTCGCATGTCCGCCCGGCCCGTCATGGCAGGTGAAGCACGAGACGTCACTGGTGCCGCCCGTGTAGTCGGCGCCGTGGCACGCCGTGCAGGCCGAGGCGCTCGAATCACGCACTGTCGCGCCGTGTAGAGAGGGATCGGCCCAGCCGACCGGGTGGGCGCCGTTCGGCCCATCATGGCAAGAGTAGCAGGAGACTACGCTCCACCCTCCGAGGTAATCGGCACCGTGGCAGGCTGTGCAGGCCGTGGAACCGTTCGCTTCGACCTCCGCGCCGTGCTGCGCGGGACTGACCCAGCCGATCGCATGCCCGCCCGGCCCGTCGTGGCACGTGAAGCACGAGACGTCGCTGGTGCCCCCCGTGTAGTCGGCGCCGTGGCACGCCGTGCAGGTCGCGGCGCCGCTGGTGCGCACGGACGCGCCGTGCTGGGCGGGATCGGCCCAGCCTGCGGGATGCGGCCCGGTCGGTCCGTCGTGGCACGCGTAACAGGAGATCGCGCTCCAGCCACCGCGGTAATCGCCGCCGTGGCAGGCGGCACAGGACGCGGCGCCGTTCACGCCGACGGCGGCGCCGTGTTGGGCGGGCAACGCCCATGCTTCAGGATGGCCGCCGGGTCCGTCGTGGCACGTGAAACAGGAGACATCGCTGGTGCCGCCCGCGTAGTCGGCGCCGTGGCACGCCGTGCAGGTCGCGGCGCCCGCAGTGCGCACCGTCGCGCCGTGCTGGGCGGGGTCGGCCCAGCCGGCGGGGTGCGCGCCGTTCGTGTCGTCGTGGCAAGAGAGACAGGAGACCGCGCTCCATCCGCCCAGAAAATCGGCGCCGTGGCAGATCGCGCAGGACGCGGCGCCGCCCTCGTCGACGGCGGCGCCGTGCTGGGCGGGCGCCGCCCAGTTTTCGGGGTGGCCGCCCGGACCGTTGTGGCAGTCCCAGCAACCGGGCGCACCGCTCTTGCCCTGAAGGTCGGCCGCGTGGCAGGAGCGGCAGGTGGCGAGACCGCGCTCCCTGACGAGCTCGCCGTGGAAGTCGGGGGAATCAGCCCGGCTCCAGGTCTCCGGATGCGAGCCGAGTCCGGGCTCCGCGGCCTGATCGGCACAGCCGGCGGCGAGGGACAGGCCGAGACCCGCGCACAAAAGGAACCAGCGGAGACGTCGCATGTCGATCGTCATGGTGCTCAACCTCCGTGGCACGCCGCACAGGTCGGGGCGCTGCGCCCATCGTCGTGGCAGGCGATGCAGCTCTCGAGGTCGAAGACGCCGTCCACGGCGTGGCGGCCGCCGTCCGGCAGCCGCACCCAGCCCGCGCGCGAGTGGCTTTCGGGAAGCACGTTCTGGGCGACGTGGCACGAGCTGCAGAATTCCGGCTCGCCGTGGCAGGTCGTGCATTCCTGCTCGCGGCCGCGGGCCCGCACGGCGTGCCCGAACGCGAAGTCCAGGGGGTGGACGCGCGGGCGCAGGTTGTCGCCGGTGTGGCACTGCTGGCAGGTGCCCTGCGTGTGGCAGGTGGCGCAGAGGGCCTCGTTCTGCCGGGCCTGGGCGCCGTGGCGGCCGGTCCAGAGGGCGTCGTGCGAGTCGGGCCTCAGTTCCATGCCGTCGGCGTGGCAGAGGCGGCAGTCACCGTAGTTCTCGGCCGTGGCGTGGCAGACGCGGCAGTCGGGCTTGGTCGGCAGGCGCGGCGTGCTGAGGGGACTGCCGTGGCACGACGTGCACGCCATGCCCTGCGCCGTGTGGGCGGCGTGCGAGAACTTCTGCGCCGGGTACTCGTCGTACGGCGTTGTTCCGGCCGCCTCGACGTTCGTGTGGCACTTCGCGCAGCCGTTCTCGGCGACGACATCGTGACAGTCCGCGCAGACGTCCATGCCCGGGCGCAGGGAGTCGCCCGCTCTGCGCGAGTCCGTCGCGGCTGCGTGGCAGGTCGTGCATTCGATGCTGGCGTCGTGGTGGGGCACGTGCGGGATGAGGATCCGATCGGGATCCGCGGCGGCGACCGTCGCGGCGGCGCACACGGTCCACCAGGCGAAGATCAGGGTGAGCGGCGTTCTCATCGTGACCAGCCTCCCCGGTCGGGACCGGTGCGTCCCGTGCCGCGCGCCAGGGCCAGGTCCACGCCCAGCAGGACGCGGATGTCCCGGGAGTAGACCGGCGTGTCGAGGCTCTGCACCTCGGCCGTGAAGTCCAGCCCCGGGCGGAGCCGGGCGCGGGCCCGCGCCGCGAAGGTGGTCAGCTCGCGCTCGTCGGCGACGGGGCCGTCGGAGATCAGCGCGTAGACGAGGTGCGAGGCCTCGCCCTCGAGCCGCAGCCAGGGGCGGGCCCGCCAGGCCAACTCCCCGTAGAGGCTGTTCTCCTCGCCCGTGTCGCCGAGGCGGACCGACCAGCCGACGCGCGCGGCCGGCAGCAGCAGCGCGATCCCGACGCGCGACGACGCGCGCGTGTCGACGAAGGAGCCGACGTACTCCAGCTCGCCGCCGAAGCGCGAGCGGTGCTGCCAGGTCAGCGCGCCGCGCGCCAGGCGGATCCGTTTCACTTCGGTGAAACGGGAGAACCACGAGGCGGCGTCGATGGAGGGATGGCGGTCCACGTACTGGAGGCTCAGCGCGGGCCGCGACGGCGCAGGCTGCCAGCGCGCCTGCGCCTCGAGGCGCGACCAGCGTTCGCCTTCGAGATCGTAGGCCGCGCGGGCGAGCGCGTCGACGTGCGGCACCGCCGTCGTCGCGTACTCGCAGCCCACCGGGCGCTCGGCGACCACGCCGCGGCGCTCGCGGTACGCGCCCGAGACGGCGAAGCGGTGCCCGCCGCCGGGCGCGAAGCTCAGGCGGCCGCCGGCCGCCGCGTCGAGGTCGAAATCGCCCAGCCGCGCGGCGTTGCCCCAGGGCGCCCGCGCGCCGCCCCAGGCCGAGACCTGGACGGCGCGCCCGCGGCCCCAGGCAACTTCGGCGCCGTCGAGGGTGAGGGACGCCACGCCGCTCTGCAGGAACTGGCGGCCCACGCGAGCGCGCACCTGCTGACCGAGCCGCGCCTCGAGGTACCCGGAGGAAAGACGCGACCTGTCCCAGCCCGGCCACGCATCGACCGGCGAGTTCGCGAAGCGCCCGGACGCACGCACCGCAAGCCGGCCGCCGGCCAGCCCCGAGGCGCCGCCGGCGATGTGCTGATAGAAGCGGAAATGGTCCGTGTCGGCGCCGGCCGCATCCTCGGTCTGGTACGCGTAGCCCGTGCTGCGCAGCGACAGGTTCCAGGAGGGGGGCGGGACGGAAGGCAGCAGGTCGGCGGCTCGGGCCTGGCCGGTGGCGGTCGCTAGGGCGAAGGCCAGCGCGAAAGCCGGCGCGAGCACGCGGGATCGGAAGCAGCGGCATGGCATGGCGAATGTGGACCTCGCCGATGGGGAAGGGATGGCCAACCATCACACGCGTCTTGATACCTCCCATTATCACGTTGTGCAGATCGAGTCGCCACGCCCTTTTGATATTCACCATTCGAAAACGAGTATCATTGGTGTTTAGTCCAGATTCAGGTTCATTTCAGGAAATCTTCGGTGACCTGGATCACTGACAGCGCATTCTTTAAATCATACTATATTGCTATTCTTTCGGCGAGCGCCCCCGCCGATCCCCAGCACCCGAACGCCAGCCCGGGAGGCCGACGTGCGCAGATTCCCCATCTTGCCGACTTGCCTGATCCTGCTGACCGCGGCCGCCGCCGCGGCGCAGCCGTTGCCCGTCCTCGAACAGGGCCTGCTGCCCGGCGACGCCGCGGTGTCGGCGGCCACGGGCAGTCAGCAGGACCACGATGCCGCCCGGGGCGGCGACATGACCCTGGTCGTCTGGTCGGACTTCCGCGGGCAGGAGGTCGGCGGCGGGACGGAGCAGAGCGGCGGCGACGTCTTCGGGATCCGCCTCGACGCGCAGGGCGCGCCGCTCGACGCCTCGCCGTTGATGATCGCCGGCGGCATGGGCCTGCAGGACCGCCCGTTCATCGCCTGGAACGGGGAGGCCTGGCTCGTGGTGTTCCGCTCCCAGGATCCGGTGGGCGGCTACTTCGAGTACCGCACGCGCGCGGTGCGCGTCTCGGCGCAGGGCCAGGTGCTCGATGCGACGCCCATCACCTTCCCGGCGACGCAGTTCGAGCCCAACGACATCGGCCTGAACGTGGCCGGGCAGGACGGGCAGTGGCTCGTCACGCGCTGCATCTACCACAACGACGGCTACGGCACCTACCTGGCCGGCCAGCGCATCAACACCGCCGGCCAGTTGCTGGACCCCACGCCGATCGTGATCATGGACTGGGTGTACGGGCCCACCAAGGCGGTCGTCGCCGACGGCGAGTACCTGGTCATCGGGCCCGAATGGAACGACGGCGGCACGCTCAAGGCGCGTCGCGTGGGGCTGGACGCGCAGCCATTCGGCGCCTCGTTCACCGTGCCGGGCATGACCATCGCCGGCAACGGCAGCGAGTACTACGTCTCGTGGATCGTGGACTTCGGCACCCTGCTCGGCTCACGCATGACGCTCGACGGCACGCTCCTGACGCCCGCGGGTACGGTGCTCGTGTCGGGCTTCACGCAGTACGACCATTCCACGCTGGCCCACGACGGCGCCCAGTGGTGGCTGGAGTGGGGCGTCTCGGACATCCTGCGCACCGTGCGCATCGACGCGGCCGGCAACGTGCTGGACCCGGACGGCGGCGTGCTGCTGCCGATCGTCATCGGCGGCAACGTCAACACGGCCTACGGACCGCTCATGACCGGCCGGGTCGGCGGCGGCGTGCACCTGTTCTGGTACGACCTGCGCGTCGCGCTGGGCTACGACACCAACGTCTTCAAGCTGCCCATCAGCGCGGGCAACGTGCCGGGCACCGAACGTTGCGTCTCGACCGGCACGCGCAGCCAGCGCACGCCCGACTTCGCGCAGGGGCCCGGCGGCCAGACGGCGCTGGTCTTCGTCAGCGAGGCGGCCCACGACGACCGCGTGCTGCTGCACTTCCTGGACGCGGACGGGCAGCCGCTGTCCGCCGAGCCGCTCGAGGTCGCCGCGGCCGCGAGCATCGGCCAGACCGGCATCGCCTGGAACGGCGCGCTCTACCTGGTGACCTGGGACGACGGCGCGCTCGGGGTGCGGGCGCGGCGGCTGCTGGCCGACGGCTCCTTCGTCGACCCCGCGCCGTTCAACGTCATGCCGGGGTTCGACCCCGACGTCGAGGCCCTGGGCGAGGACTTCCTGATCGCCACGGCGCGCTACGCGACCTACCCGCAGTACATCGACACCTGGATGCGCATCGTCGACGGGCCGACCGGCGCCTTCCAAAACGCCGCCACGGTCATCGGCGGCGGCTACGTGAACGTGGGCCCGCGCGTGCGCCAGGACGGGTCGCGCTGGATCGTGACCTACCACAGCCACTGGTCGCACGACGACAGCAATTCGGACGCGATCTACAACTTCGTGAACCCGAACGGCACCTTCACGTCGGCGGCCAACCCCTCGACGAACTCGGGCACGGCCGGAACGCCGGACGTGGCCTTCTCGGGCCAAAGGTACCTGTTCGTGTGGCGGAACAACTCGCTGTCCAACGCCAACAACTACATCGCCGGGCGGCTCATGAACGCCGACGGCACATTCCCGGGCGGCAACTTCACGATCGCCGAGGCGGCTGGCCGCCAGCTGCGGCCGGTCGTGGGCTGGGACGGCGCGACCTTCGTGGTCGCCTGGGACGACCAGCGCCACCAGGACTCGTTCTTCGACGCGCGGACGGACGTCTACGGCGCGCGGGTCAGCGAGGCCGGCGTGGTGCTCGACCCCGCGGGCTTCCCGATCCAGGTCGGGGCCCAGGGCGACGCCACCGCCGCGATCCTCAGCCGCCCCGACGGCGTCAGTTTGGTGGCCTGCGCCCGGTTCACGACGACGATGCCGTACGACTCGTACCGCATCGGTGTCTCCAAGCTGGGCACCAGCACGCTGACGACCGGCGTCGGCCCGCTGGCGCGGGCGCTGCTGCGCGGCAACGCGCCCAACCCGTTCAACCCCCGCACGGCGTTCAGCTTCACGCTGGACCGCGACGCTCAGGTGTCGCTGGCCGTGTTCGACCTGCGCGGCCACCGCGTGCGCACGATCGTGGAGCAGCGGCTGGCCGCGGGGAACTACGACGGGGTGTACGCGTGGGACGGGAATGACGAGCAGGGGAGGGCGGCCACGAGCGGGACCTACCTGTACCGGCTGACGACCGAAGGGGGCTCCAGCGAATCCCGCCGGATGACACTGCTGAAATAAGATCTGCACCAAGGCGGGTATGGGGCGGGCGGGGGTGACCCCGCCCGCTCTGCGTGTGGGTGATTCGCGGGTTCAGATAGTCACCCGCTTCATGGTACTATGTGCGCATGGCACGCTTCGTGCCGGCGGAATTGGTCATCGCACGGCGGCAGACCATCCACAGCGGAACAACACCAGGACATGGGCATGAGCTTTCATCCAAGTTTCACGATCAGCAACCGGGTCGCGGCCGGGCTGACCCGCATCGAGAGGGCCCGGGGTTTTCTCGATGCCGCCACTTTGTCCGAGACCTGGGTCCGGGAGATGGGACGCCGGGCCCTGGTCCTGGAAGCGCACCACACCACGCACATCGAGGGGACCCACCTGACCCTCGAACAGTCCGAGCGATTGCTGGGGGGGGCAGCGGTTCCGGAGGCCAACGCCGACGATGTGCGGGAATTGCTGAACTACCGGCGAGCGTTCGAGTTCGTTTCCGAATATCTCGAAATCGGCGGTCCGGTCACCCAGGGACTGATCCGGGAAATTCACAAGCGGCTGGTGGAAGGTGTCCGTGGGGGAGCGGCGGCACCGGGCGAGTATAGGAAAATCCAGAACTATGTGATCAACTCCCTCACCAACGAGACGGTCTACACGCCTCCACCGGCACATGACGTTCCGACCATGATGGGGGAACTGGTGGACTGGCTCAACAGCCAGCAGGACGTCCACCCCGTGCTGGCGAGCGGCATCTCCCAGTTCCAGCTCGTGCACATCCACCCGTTCCTGGACGGCAACGGGCGGACATCTCGGCTGCTTTCCACCCTCTGCCTGTACCGGGCCGGCTACGATTTCAAGCGGTTGTTCACGATCAGCGAGTACTACGACCGGGATCGGTCGGCCTTCTATCGGGCCATCCAAAGCGTCCGGGCGCGCGGCCTGGACATGACCGACTGGCTGGAGTACTTCGTCGGGGGACTGGCCACCCAACTCGCGGAAGTCACGGTGCGCGGGGAGCAGGCCATTCGACGCGATCTGCTGATCAAGGAACGCGGGCTTTCAGACCGACAGGCCGGCGCCCTGGCTCATCTTCTGGAGCAAGGCGGGCTGACCATCCAGGATTACCAGCACCTCTTTCCCGGCGTCCACCGACGCACACTGCAGCGAGATCTCAAGTCTATGATAGATATGGGGTTGGTGATTGGTGAGGGGGAAACCAACAACCTCGTCTACAGGTTGAAGGCCGCTGACTGAACTTGCGACAAACTTGCGACACGACTTGCGACACGACTTGCGACATTGCTGAGGAGCCGCGCTGGACTCCAGTCGCCCCCTGTGGACCCGAAAATAGGCCGGAGCGTTATTTTCATTTTTTCAATTCATGAAAACAAGGTGAGCTGGCCGCCATGTTGTGTAAATCGAAAGTTCAACTTTCGATTTGCATAAACCGCCATAACAACATCTATAATCACAGATTAGAGCTATGACGTAGGTTGCGTTCCGTCCACGAAAGCAGCAGCGAACCCGAGGCGGCAGCAGTATTTGAACTTTAATACCGCCCACACCTGAACGTTACGGGGTTTTTATCTAAATAATCAAAATCCCCGAGAAGGTTGGCAAGCCACCCCAACTCGCCGCAGCTTATTGACTTCACAATATCAAAAGCAGTAGCATCATCCGCAGGGGTTCTCAGCCATCCGACATCCCATCCATTCGCGGGAGGGCATCTCCATGTTCCAGCGCTTCGTCGTCCCCGCCGCCCGGCTGCTGATGGCCGTCGGGCTCGTCATGTGGCCCGCCGCCGCCTCCGCCTGGGAGATGCTCTCCTACCAGGACGATCCCGTGAACATGGCGATCGACGAATCGTTGGACATCACGGCCGCGAGCGTGGAGCAGCAGGGCGGCCGGCTGCTGTTCACCATCGCGCTGCGCGGGGACGTGCCCGCGAGCCTGCCCGGGCCGGACGACAGCCAGACCTACCTGTGGTTCGTGGACGCCGACGAGGATCCGTCCACCGGTCAGAACCACGGCGCGGTGGGCAGCGAGTTCAACGTGCGGGCGGTGATCGGGGAGACGTACGGGGGCGGCTGGGTGGACGTGACCGGTGGGATGCCGGGCGGGGGCGTAGGCACCGTCACGGTCGAGGGGTCGGTCGTCTTCATCAGCGTCTGGATGGACCAGATCGGCAACGCGGCCAGCTTCAACTGGCGCTGCGCGACGTTCAAGGTCATCGGCGGCACCTACACGCACGGCAACTTCGACACGCAGGTCAGCAACGCCGTGACGCTGCCGTACACGCCGCCGGCGACAATCACCGTCACGACGCCGATCCTGCAGCTGTGCCCCAGCGGCCCGGCCACGGGCCAGCTCGAGCTGGAGATCCGCGACGCCAACGGTGCGCTGCTGCCGCCCGAGGAGCACTTCGTCGCCTACCGCAGCACCAATCCGGACGTCGCCACGGTCGACGCCGACGGGCTGGTGACCGCCATCGTCCCGCCGAGCGAGCACTGGCAGACGCCGTACGTCGACGTGACGGTCGACGGGGTCATGGCCGGCAACTCGGCGGTCATCAGGGTGAACGCCTTCGATCCCGGGGTGACGCATCGGCAGACCGCGGCGTCCAACGTAACGTTCGTGATGCCGGACGTGATCGAGGGGGTGGACCTCGCGGCGCTGACCGAACAGTACGAGGTGGTCCACGCCACCGACGCGGCGTTCCTGGCGCAGGCGATCGGCGTGGGGCCCGACCGCACGGACTGGACGACGCAGTACCTGGTGCTGGACGTGGCCACCGACCCCGTCACGTCGGTGTGCGGGGCCAGCGGGAACCCGGTGCGGCTGGGGTGGCTGTGGGGGCAGTCGGAGCACAACAGCTGCTACATCATCAACGACCCGGCGAACCGCCGGCCGCAGTGGTTCGTGATGTGGCACGAGCTGGGGCACAACTTCACCTGCTCGTGCAACGCGTTCAACATGTTCCTGTGGACGCCGTCGCCGCAGCACAACACGACGTACGGGGAGGGGCTGGCGTCGCTGGGGGCGCTGTGGAGCTGGCGGATGGCGATGGACTACCCGAGCGACCTGGGGCCGCTGGCGCGGTCGAACATCGACGGCCACTTCTGCGACTACTGGGGGAACTTCCAGAACGCGCTGGCGGACTACAAGGCGAACGGGCGGGATTACGCCACGATCGACGCCGACGTGCTGGACGGGATCCTGATGGAGATGTGGGGGACTTACGGGATCAAGTGCTGGTTCGATCTGTTCAGCACGTTCCTGCCTTCGCAGGAGGCGATCCCGGTGGCGATGGATTCGGTGGAGAAGCAGGCAACGTGGTTTGTGGCGGCGATGAGTGCTTCGGTGGGAGAGGATCTGCGGGAGCTATTCGTCAACGAGTATGGGTTCCCGATCGATGAGGGGGCGTGGGACGAGATCCTTAGCGTGGTGCAGGGGCGGGTGGATGCGCGGGATTTCTATTCGGTGGGGGTTGGGGAGACGCTGCCGGTGGTGGTGGCGGGGGATCGGTTGTTGCCTAATGTGCCGAATCCCTTTAATCCGAGCACCTCGATCGGGTTTGTACTCGAGAAGGCGACGCGAGTCACCCTAGGAGTCTACGATTTGAGGGGGCGGTTGGTGCAGGGACTGATGGATGAGGAGATGGAGGCCGGGGAGCATCAGGACGCGTGCGTTTGGGACGGGCGCAACGATCAGGGACGGCAGGTCACTAGCGGGAACTACTTCCTGCGGTTGTCTACGGATGAGGGATTTACGGAAGCGCGTAAAATTGTGCTGGTACGCTGAGCTGAATTGTTATCGATAAGAGTTCCGTGTTAGCATCCCGAGCGTGATGATCCAGTCAACCTCAGGTACCGTGTGAGTATTGTATTCGGATGTACAGAGGACCAATGAAGAACATCGATATCCTCGATCGTCTCACCTCAGTCAACGTCTGGACCAACGGCACCCGCCGCGCGCCCCACAAACCCCTTCTGTTGCTGCTGGTCCTCGCCCGATGCAGCCGCGGCGAACCGCGTGAGATCCCGTATCGGGAGGTGGACCAGAAGCTGGGCGCCCTGCTCCGAGAGTTCGGCCCGCCGAGCAAGTCCTACCATCCGGAATACCCGTTCTGGCGCCTGCAGAACGACGGAATCTGGCTGGTCCGGGACGCGGACAACCTGGTGTTGCGCACCGGGCACAGCGATCCACTGAAGTCGGAACTGCTGCGAACCAACGTCCCGGGTGGTCTGACGCCGGAGATCTACGAGGCCTTGCGAGAGGATCACAAGCTGCTGGTCGATGTGGCCGGGGCCATCCTCGACGCCCATTTTCCCTCGATCCTGCATGACGACATCCTGTCCGCAGTGGGATTGGACCTGGAGCGATCGACGTCGTCCCGCGCCAAGCGCGACCCGGCGTTCCGTGAGAAGGTCCTGCGCGCCTACGAACGGCGCTGCGCCGTCTGCGGGTTCGACCTGCGCCTGGGAGCCGTGGATGTGGCCCTGGAGGCGGCACACATCATGTGGCATGAGGCGGGCGGCCCCGATGTGGAATGCAATGGCTTGGCCCTTTGCACCATGCACCACAAGCTGCTCGATCGGGGAGTGTTCACCGTGTCCGTGGAAAAGCGACTGTTGGTTTCGCAAGATGTTTCGGGGTCGCAGGGGGTCCAAGATCAACTCCTGCGTTTCCACGCCAAGCCGATCAGGGAACCGCAGAGTCGGGAATACATGCCGTCACCCGAGTATCTCGCTTGGCATGGAAATCAGGTGTTCCGTGCGCCGGCGCGAGATTCGTGAGGCGCATCCTATTGATTGCTGTTGAGCCATGGATAATACGCTGATGCGGATCAGCTCGGATCACCCGCCACCATTGCCTGCAATGGTTACCCGCGCCCGCGCCTGCCTCCTCGGCCAACTCGCCGGCGACGCCCTCGGCAGCCTCGTCGAATTCCAATCCCCTTCCGAAATCCGCCAATCCCACCCCACCGGCGTCCGCGACCTGGCCGACGGCGGCACTTACAACACCATCGCCGGCCAACCCACCGACGACTCCGAACTGGCCCTCCTGCTAGCCCGCCTCCTGATCGACTTAGACCGCTACGACCCCACCGCCGCCCTCAAGGCTTACGTCTACTGGCATAACTCCGACCCCTTCGACGTCGGCCACACCATCGGCAACAGCCTACTCGGCCGCCTCGACCCGACGAGCCAATCCAACGGCGCCCTGATGCGCATCAGCCCCCTGGGCATCTTCGGCGCCCGCCACGAACTCGACACTCCCGCCCTGGCCCGCCTAGCGTCATGGGCCGACCAGGACGCCGCCCTGACCCATCCTCACCCGGTGTGCCGCCAGGCCAACGCTCTCTACGTGATGGCCATCGCCTGGGCCGTCCGCCACGGCGGCTCTCCCGCGGACCTCTACGCGCGGATCCTCGACTGGTCCCGCGAACTGAACGTCGCGCCAACCCTGTCGTCAGCGATCATCGGCGCCGCCGACGCGCCGCCCCCCGACTACCTCCACCACCAGGGCTGGGTCCTGATCGCCCTGCGCAACGCCCTCTGGCAACTCCTGCACGCCCCGAACCTCGAAGAAGCCGTCGTCGACACGGTCATGCGCGGCGGCGACACCGACACCAACGCCGCCATCTGCGGCGCGCTGCTCGGCGCGGTCCACGGCGGCGACTCCGTGCCGTCGCGTTGGGTCGATACGATCCTGTCCTGCCGTCCAGCGGCCGGCGACCCGCACGTGCACCGGCCCCGCCCGGAGTGCTTCTGGCCCGTCGACGCCCTTGAACTCGCGGAGCGCCTGGTCACCTCACCGCCGACTCCGTAACTGCAAGCCGCGGCCCGGTCCATGGCCGACCCCGCTAGTCCCATGTTATATTGACTGTTGCGCCCTGGACCACCACCCACCGCGCGCACGCCGCCTCCCACCACCGGGGTCGAGATGCCGCCATCGCGCACGCCGCCGATCCTATCCCGCCCCACGCATATCCTGACCCCGATCCTGCTGTCACTGCTCCTCTCCGCCGCGTTCACCCGCGCCGCCCCCCCGCCCCCCGCCTACGTCCCCAACGAAGCCGCCGCCTGGAAAGGCTACCCCGTCGCCTCCCTGAAGGTCTCTGACCTCCCCGGCGACCTCGCCGACCAGCTGCGCAGCGGCCTGGCGCTTGCCGCGGGCGGCGGCCTGTTCGGCGGCGGCAAGCCCCGCTTCTACCCCGCGACGCTGGACGAGGACCTGCGGCGCGCGGCCCTGTTGCTGGCGCGCCGGGGCTACCCGCGGGCCGTCCTGAGCGTCGGCTTCGCGGGGGCCGATAACGACGAGTCCGTGGCGATCGTGCTGACGGTGGAGCCGGGCGAGCCGGTGCTCGTGCGCAGCCTCGCCCTCGAGGGCCTGCCCGAGAAACTGACCACAGTACAGCGCGACCGGGCCCACCGGCTCGTGCAGACCGCGGCCGGTCGGGTCTTCGACGACGATCTGCTGGAGGTCGACCGCCTGGCGCTCGTCGCGCTGCTGCGCGACGCCGGCCACGCGTCGGCGCAGGTGGTGCCCCGCGTGGACTGGGTCGACTCGCTGCTCGTCGACGTCGCGCTCATCGCGGAGCCCGGGCCCTTGATGTGGTTCGGCGCGGTGGACCCCGGTCCGATCGCCGCAGACCTGAAGCCCCTGGTGCGCCACAGCTCGGGACTGCGGAGCGGCGACCTCTACTCGACGCGCGCGCTGCAGCAGGCCGAGGAGAACATCCGCCGCCTCGAGCTGTTCCGGCAGGTCCGCCTGGACACCCGCCCCGCGACGGCCGAGACGCTCGACGTCGTGGCCGAGCTGCAGCCCGCGCCGATGCGCACCCTCAGCACGAGCGTGGGCTGGTGGACCGAAGACCAGGTGCGGCTGGCCGCGGCGTGGAAGGACCGCAACCTGCTGCGCGCCGGTCGCGGGCTCGGCGTGCAGGCCTCGTACTCCCGCTTCCGGCAGGACGCGGGCGTGACGGCCTGGCGCCCGGCGTTTCCCGGCCCGCGCTCGGGCGTCTCGGTCACGCTCGGCCTGTCTTACGAGACCGAGGCGGCCTACACGCTGCACTCGGCGAAGCTGACCACCGCGCTGTCCTGGCGACCGACCTTCATCGACCTGCTCGGACTCTCGCTGTCCTTCGGCCGGCAGTCGCTCCACGTGGGGCCCGTGGCGAACGACGCCTTCCTGGAGCGCGACGGCAACCTCACGCTGCTGTCGGGTTTCTGGTCGCGTGACGGCGCCGACGACCGGCTCCACCCGACCCGCGGCGGCGTGTCGCGCGCGAAGATGGCCGTCACGCCGCCGGGACGGCTGTCGGACTTCCACTTCCTGACCGCCGAGGTCGAGCGCATCCAGTACCGGCCGCTCGGCCGCGCGGTCCTGGCCGCGCGCGCCGGCCTGGGCTGGGGCCTGCCGCTCGCGGGCGACCTCGACCTGCCGCCCAACGTGCGCTTCTTCGCGGGCGGCTCCACCTCGATGCGCGGATTCAAGCGTCGCCGCCTCGGACCGGTGGACGCCGTGGGCGAGCCGCTCGGCGGCGAGGCGCGGCTGATCGCGTCGGCGGAGGTGCGGCTCCCGGTGAAGGGCCGCGTGCAGGCGGCCGTGTTCGTCGACGCCGGCCAGGCCTGGGCGCGGCACGACGACATCGACCTGGGCGAGCTCGAAGTCGCCGTCGGACCCGGTCTGATGGTGAACTCACCGGTCGGCCCCTTGCGGGCCGACCTCGGCTTCCGGCTCACCGACGTGGTGCCGGACCAACCCCGAATGGTGCTGCATGTCTCGGTCGGGCATCCGTTCTGACGCGGCGCGGCGCGCCCTGAGGCGTGCGGCGCGCGGCCTGGCCATCGCGCCGGCCGCGCTGCTGCTGCTCGTCGCAGTGCTGCTGGCGCTCGTGTTCGGTGTGCAGGGCGTGCGCGAGGCCGGCCTGCGCGCCGCGCTGCGCAGCATCGACGCGAGCCTGCCCGGCGAGTTCACCTGGTCACGGTTGGCCTGGCCTGAGCCCTGGCGCCTGCACGCTACCGGCCTGCTCTGGACGGATGGGGCCGACACCCTCGCGAGCGTCGACCGCCTCGACCTGCAGTTCGACGGCGGCGCGCTGCTGCACCGCGACGTGGTGGCCCAACACCTTCACCTGAACGGCGTCGTCGCGGACCTGCCGCGGCTGCAGACGAGTTTATCCCGGATGCCCGCACGCGCCGATTCCACGGCCGCGTACAGCGGCAGCTTCCCGCGCGAGGGCGCGCAGCCGGGCCTGCCGTCGCTCGCGCTGCGCGACGTGCAGCTCGCGGACGTGTCGCTCATCGTCGCGCCCGGGCTGAGCGTGCGCGACGGGAAGCTGACCGGCTCCCTGACGCTGCGCCGCGGCGAGACGCCCCTCGCGCGGCTCGACGACCTGGCCGTGCGCGACGCGGCCGACCTCTGGGAGATCACCGGCGGCACGGCCGAGTTCGACCCCCGCGAGGGCGCGCTCGCCGCTCGCCTCGACGGCGCCGCGGGCAACTGGCCGTTCGCGCTCGCGGCCGATTTCGACGGCGTCGAATCTTACCGCCTCACGCTGGCCGGCCGCGAAGGGCCCGCGCCGCCGCAGGGCGCCGGTCTGGTTGCGACGGGACAGCTGCTGCTCGCGGACGGCTCCATCGCGTCGCTCACCCTGGACGCGCAGGCGCGCACCCCCGGCACGTCCGAGCTGGCCGTCATGCGGGGCCGGCCCGTCCTGCCCGAAGGCTGGGTCGACCAGACCGGCCTGCTGCTGCACGCGACCGGCCGCTACGCGCTGCAGCCGTTACGGGAGGGGAGTCTGCTGGTGTGGACCCCGTCCGCAGTGGCCGGCGACAGCCTGCGGGCTGCGTTCTCGTTCCTGGGTACGCAGGCGCATCTCGACACGCTCGCGGCCGCCTGGCAGGGACTCGTGGTGCGGGGGAGCGGGCGCTTGGCCGATGACGCGCTGGCCGCTAACCTCGCGGCTTCGGTGCGCGGCACGGACTGGCTGCGCGCGCTGAACCCGCAGTTCACCGTGCCGGACAGTCTGGCCGCCGACCTCGTGGCTGATCTCGCCGGCCCGCTGCGCGCTCTCGTGATCGACGCCAGCCTCGACGGAGCCCTGCGTCAGGGAGATTTTCGCCTCGAGAGCGTGCAGCTCACCGCAACCGGCCCACTCGCACCGCCCGAATCGCCCCTCGCCTTCACCCTCGCTGCACGTGCGCTGGGCTTCGATCTGTCCGGCGAGGGCGAGGCGAGCCTGGGCGACACGCTGCTGGTGACCTTACCGCCGTTGCGCCTGGCCGCCGTCCCTGGCGGCCAGCGCGACCACAGCGCCGCACTGGCCAGGCTGCACGCGACGGAATCGCCGGCCGTGCCCGCAGCCGGGGCGGCGGGCGGCAGGTTGAGCTTCGTGCCCGCGACCGGTTCCCTGCAGGCGAGCGGCTTGCAGGTCGCGCTCGACGAGGACCGCGTGCTGATCGAGATCGAAGGTGCGCTGCCGTCCGACGCCGATCCCGAGCGCGGTTTGGACCTGCGCGCGACGCTGCACGCGCCGGGCCCCGGCCATCTCAGCCCGCTGCTGCCGCCGCAGCCCGCGGCGCGCACGCTCGGCCCGCTGATCGGCGAGGTGACCCTCGCGGCGCTCCCGGGCGCAGGCCCCGACGACTTCGCGTTGCGCGCCGACCTCGGCGCCACCGCCTGGCTCGACACCGCGCTGGCCGAGGTGGACCGGCGCGGCGCAACGACCGTCGTCAAGACACTGACCGTCGCGCTGCCGGGCCTGGCGCTGCACGGCGGCGGCAACGCCACACCCGACAGCCTGGACTTCGCCTTGCATCTCGCCGTCACCGACGCGCGTTCGTTGCGCCACTTCGTGCCCGCGCTCGACGAATCGGCCCAGGTCACGCTCACGGCCGACGTCGTGCTCGCCGGCCCCGCGCGCGATCCGCGCGGATCCGCCCGATTGCAGGGCGCCGTCACGAACGGATCGCTCGTGCTGCCCGCGCTCGAGGGTGCGGTCGACTGGACCGGGGCGCGGCTGCTCAGCGCACGCATCACGGCGCCGCAGGGCCTGACGGCCGGGACGACCGTGTTCACGACCGTCGAAGCGTTCTACGGCGACGAAGCCGACACCCTACGCTCGTCGCCCGATGCTCTGGTCGTGCGCGTGGTGGGAGAGGCGATGTCGCTGCTGCAACGCGCCCAGGTGGAGAGGGCGCCCGGCGCCTGGGTGGTGCGCACCGACACGCTGGCCGTCGTGCTGTCCGGCCGCGACCTGCGTTCCCGTGGCCCCTTCGTGCTCGAACTGCTCGACGGCGGCGCGGGGCTGCGCCTGCGCGACCTCGACCTCGCCGGCGAAATGGGGAGCGTGCGCGGCGCCGGGCATGCCGGACCCGACAGCACGCGCCTCGAGTTCGACGCCGAACTGGCCCTGCCCGCCGCGCCGCCGGTGCCGATGTGGCCGGCCGACCTCTGGCCCGACGCCGTGGCGGTCCATATGCGCGCCGACGCCGACAGCGCCTCGCTGCTCGCCCGCGTGGAGGGCCTGCGGCTGGGTGAGCGCGAAGCCCTGGTCGCCGACCTCACGCTCACCGGCGGCCCCGGCGGCGCGCGCGGACTGTTCACCGTCGGTGACGGCGGCGGCGAGATCGCACACGCCGTCGCCGCGCTGCCCGCGACGGTCCAGGTGTGGCCGCCGTCGATGACCGTGCACGACGGCGACCTGTCGGCCACGCTCGACCTCGCCGACTTCCCGCTGATCGCGCCCACGTGGGGCCGCGCCTGGCACGGGCCGGTGCCGCTGCTGGACGGTCGCGTCGAACTCACGGGCCCGGCCGCCGCGCCCGCTCTGGGAGCGCGTTTGCGTCTCGCCTTCCCCTCGCACGGCGGCGAGGACGGCCACATGGCCGACATCGCGGCGCGGTTGCAGGCGCCCGGCGCTGCGGCGCCCGCAGTACCGACGTCAACGTTCCCACCGGGCGGTGCGGCCGAGACGCCGCCGGAAGCGCCCGGGGCGCTGGGCGTGGCGTGGACGATCTCACGCGACGGCGCCGAGGCCGGGCGCGGCGCCTTGCAGCTGCCGCTGGTCTGGAAGCCGGGACCGCCCGCGATTCCGATCGCGCCGGGCGACTCCCTCACCGCCGATTTCCAGGCGCGGGACCTGTTGCTGTCCGACCTGAACTACCTGCTGGCCGGGGAGGCCTCGCTCGAGGGCCGCCTCACGCTCGACATCGCGGCCGCGGGTCCCACACGCGACCCGCGCCTGACCGGCAACCTCGCGGTGGCCAAGCTGGGCGCGCGCCTGGCCGACGGCACCTGGGCCCTGGGCGCCGGCGAGATGAAGCTGTCCGGCACGGGTCGCCACCCGGCGCTGCGCGGCAACGTCCGCATCGACCAGGGCGTGCTCGTGGTGCCCGAGGTGCGCGCTGCCCTGTTGCCCGTCGAGGGCACCGCCACGCTCTGGCGCGAGGCGGCCCACGACACGAGCGCCGCGTCGCAGGTGCCCGCGCCCGCCGCCGCCGAGCCGGTCCTGCAGGCGCTCGACCTCGAGTTGGGGCTGAGCATCCCTTCCGGCTTCTGGATCCGCGGCCGCGGCCTCGACGTCGAGCTCGCGGGCGATCTGGACGTGCGGCAGGGCGCGGGCGCGCCCGCCGTGTTCGGCGATCTCGCCGCCACGCGCGGCCAGCTCACGCTGCTGGACCGCACCTTCATCGTCGAGCGGGGGCGCGCGATCTTCTACGGCGGCGCCATCGTGGACCCCGAGATCGACCTCGTCCTCTCGGCGCAGCAGGAGGACCTGCTCGTGCGCGTTCTCATGACCGGCACTGCGATGCAGCCGGAACTGCGCCTGACCTCGGAGCCCGAGCTGACCGAAGGCGACATCATGGCGCGCCTGGTGTTCGGCCGCCCGCTCGACCAGCTCGACGAGAAGGAGACGGGCATGCTGCAGAGCCGGGCCGTGAGCGTGGCCCGCACGTTCACGACGTCGCGCATCGAGGCCATGCTCTCGCGCCAGCTCGGCGTCGACATGCTGAGGTTCCAGGCGGGCGAGACGGGTGGCCGCGCGCTGATGGTGGGCAAGTACCTCAACCGCCGCACCCTGCTGCGCTACGAGCAGTCGCTGCAGTCCGAGCAGGTGTTCTCGCTGGGGCTGGAGTACTGGCTGGCGCGGCGGTTCAAGATCGAGACGAGTTTCAGTCGGGCGACGCAGTCGGGGTTGGATTTGAAGTGGAGTCGCAATTACTAGTTTGCGCCGGCGTCACGCCCGCCGGTGAATTCTGTCATCAGGGCTGCAGCCAATCCCCGACTGGTCGTCCCAGGAACTCTTCCAGGGCCATACCGTTGCCGCCCACCAGGAGCGTGCGCCGCGGCTTGAACGCAGCGTCGAAGGCGTCCAATCCCGGCAGCATCTCAGGCGCCCGTCCGCTCTTGACCTCCAGGGCGACGACGGTGCGACCCGAGCGCACCACGAAGTCCACCTCACGGTTGCGTTCCCGCCAGTAGAAGACCTCGCATTCGCCGCACGCCGCTGCGTTCGCCAGATGGGCGCCGACGGCGGATTCGACGAGCCGGCCGCGGAACTCGCGATCGGCCTGGATCGCCGTGGGCGTCAACCCCGAGGACGCGGTCATCAGGGCGGTGTTCATGACCTGCAATTTGGGGCTTGATCCGCGACGGCGCGCTGCGTCACCGGCATACTTCTGCAGGCCCGTGAGCATCCCGGCTCCGGACAGCAGGTCGAGGTAGTGAGCCAGCGTGGTGGTGTTGCCCGTGTCCTGGAGCTGGCCGAGCATCTTCGTGTAGGAGAGGACCTGCCCCGAATAGCGGCAACCAAGCTCGAACAGGCGGCGCAACAGGGCCGGCCGGTCCACCCGCGACATCAGCAGGACGTCGCGGGAGATGGTGGTCTCGATCAACGAGTCCTGCAGGTAGCGTCGCCACCGTGTCGGATCTCCGATCAGCGCCGCCGCGCCGGGATAGCCTCCGAAGTACAGATACTGCTCGAGGGTGAACCCGAACCCGTCGCGCATTTCGGCGAAGGACCAATGGGGCAGGCGCAGGAGTTCGAAGCGTCCGGCCAGGCTCTCCGTGAGACCGCGTTGCACCAGCAGGGGAGAGGATCCGAGCAGGATGACCTTGAGCGGAAGTCCCGCGCGCGTGTCTTCATCCCAAAGACGCTTCACGGTTTCGGACCAGTGGGGGATTTTCTGCACCTCGTCCAGGGCGAGTACGGCACTGCCCCGCCTACCTTCTGCGACGGTCAGGCGAGCCCGTTCCCACTGCGAGGCGAGCCAGGTCGTGTCGCCGAGCGTCGGCTCGTCGGCAGACACGTACACGCTTGGTATATCCAACTGGGCCAGGACCTGGCCGACCAGCGTGGTCTTGCCCACCTGCCGCGCTCCCGCGACGACCTGCAGGAACCGGCGGGGCTCCGACAACCTCGCCACAAGGTCGTGCGCCTTGCTGCGCTGGTATGGGTTGCTCGTAAATTTACTCACCATATTGAGTAATTATACTAGCAATTGGGGCCATGTCAAGAGTTGGAGTTCTGGAAAAATTCTCTATTGCCATTTAGCGACTATAATGGCACATTATAAACTGAATCGGCATATAAATAGCCAAAGGTGGCGTCTATGTTGCGATTGATCGGAATGTCTGATGATGCTGTTCTCGTAGAACTCGGGAACCGCATTGCCCGGTACCGACTCAACCAGAACCTGACTCAGGACACGCTCGCCAGGGAGGCAGGTATCTCCAAGCGGACTCTCCAGCGGATCGAGCACGGTCAATCAGCCCAGGCCACGCAATGGATCCGTCTGTTGAGAGCGCTCGATTTGCTCGAGAACATCGAGTCCCTCATCCCGGAACCTGTGATGAGTCCGATCCAGCAAGTGAAGATGCTCGGGAAAGTACGCAAGCGCGCATCATTACCTGCCGTGCGGCCAGGCGGAAAGAAACCGTGGACCTGGGGGGATGAGGAATGAACCTCGCCAACGTTCATCTCTGGGGCCGGAGGATCGGCGCCGTCAATTGGGATGCCGGGACAGAACTTGCGCATTTCGAGTATGATCCGGAGTTCATCGGCAGCGGGATCGAAATCGCCCCCCTCACGATGAAGCTATCACCGCGAATCTATTCGTTTCCGGCATTGCCCCGAGAGACGTTCAGGGGTCTTCCCGGCTTGTTGGCCGATTCGTTGCCGGATGATTTCGGCAATGCCCTGATCGATGCATGGCTTGTCCAGGAGGGCCGAGCAGGTCAAACGCTCAATGCCGTCGAGCGTCTGTGCTATACGGGCACCAGGGGCATGGGTGCGCTGGAATACCAACCGGCACAAGGTCCGTCGGCTACGAAATCGGAACTGGTCGATGTCGCGGCCATGGTCGATCTCGCGAGTGCGATCCTATCCCGGCGTGGTCAATTCGCAGGTTCTCTCGAGCCGGCGAATAGGCAGGATTCCCTTCAGGAGATCCTGCGCGTGGGTACCTCGGCCGGCGGAGCCCGGGCGAAGGCGATCATCGCCTGGAATCCGGAAACGAACGAGGTGCGCTCGGGGCAGGTTGATGCAGGAAATGAATTTTCCTATTGGATCCTGAAGTTTGACGGCGTGTCGGGGAACAGGGACAAGGAACTCGCGGATCCTGTCGGTTGTGGTCTGATCGAATACGCCTATCACAAAATGGCGAAGTCCGCGGGAATCGACATGATGGAGTGCCACCTGCTCCAGGAAAATGGCCGCAGCCATTTCATGACCCGGCGCTTCGATCGCACGGACACCGGCAATAAGCTGCATATGCAGTCATTATGCGCGATGGCTCATTTCGATTACAAACAAGCAGGCGCATATTCCTACGAGCAGGCCCTGCACATCATGCGCAGACTCGAGATGCCGATGGCGAGCATCGAGGAGCAATTCCGGCGCATGGCCTTCAACGTCGTCGGCCGCAATCAGGATGACCACGTCAAGAACATCGCCTTCCTGATGAACAAAGAGGGAGTGTGGGCGCTCTCGCCGGCCTTCGATATGACGTACAACTACAACCCGAACGGAACCTGGACGCACGCTCACCAGATGTCCCTCAACGGCAAGCGTGATGATTTCCAGATCGACGATTTCCGGGCTTGTGCCAGGAACGCGTCGCTCAAACGCGGCCGTGCGGAGGAGATCCTGCTGCAGGTCGTGGCTGCCGTGAAGCAGTGGCCCGCCATGGCAGAGGAAGCGGGAGTGCCCCGCAACATCGCCGAGCGCATCCAGGCGACCCATCGGATGGATATCCTGTGATCACGAACCGGCCTGCGGATGCCCCACGCTCTGCGCCATGACCACCTTCTGCGATTCCGCCAACCCCAACGCCGTTGCGAGCGCCTCCCGATCCACCATCGCCCGCAGCACCACTGCGAGCCCCTCCGATGTCGCAAACAGGTACACGTTCTGCGCCACGATCCCCGCGTGCGTCCCGTCGTACAGCGCCCGCTGCGCCGCATCCTCGACCCCGGGCATCTTCGCCCCGTCCGACACGTAGACCAGGTTCACCGCCGCCTCGGACACGAACGGCTGCGCTCCCGTCGCCGCCCGCTGATCCCCGGGCCGCACCGCCACCAGTGCGTGTCCCGCCGGTTCGTAGCGGTACGTTCCCGCCGCCGTCACCACGTAGACGTCCAGGCTCTGCCAGTTGCGCGCGGTCGCGGCGGTGCGCTTGCCGGTGTCGGGCCGGTTGACGCCGGTGGCCGCCCACAGCAGGTCCGACAGCGTCTGCAGGGGCAGCGCGTCGGGACTGAACTCCCGCGACGAGTGCCGGTTCGCCAGGGCCGTCATCAGGGGCATGCCGCCGGCCATGGTGGGGGCCGGCAGGGCGAGGCTCTCGCCCGGGACGAACGCCAGGTTCGCGCTGGTCGCCAGCTCGGCGTCGGCCGCGGCCGTCGCGATGATCGCCGCCAGCAGGACCGCGGCGCCGAGGCTCATGACCACCAACCGCCGGAGATTCGCTCGTTCCATCGGTGTGCTCCTTCCGCTCACGCGCGGGGGCCGCCGGGGCCGGATCGGCTGGCGGCGGATCCCTGGGGAAAAATACCACCATCCCGAGCGCAGGTGTGAGATGTATGGTCAGGGCGGCGCCGGTCCCGAAGCACTGATCGAGGGGGAGAGTCATGATCATCGAACGCCTGCACGAGCACATCGTCGAGGAACTGCAGCAGAACAGCCGGTCGGAGGTCGTCTTCGTCGGCCTCGCCATCGCCCTGAACCTGGTGACGATGGCGGTCAATTCGGGTCTGGCGAGCAACGACCACAGCACGTCGGCCCGCCCTGTGCTGGTGGTGATCATGGTGCTGGTGCTGGTGGTCAACCAGGTCGTCGTTTCGGGGCTGCGCAAGGGGGCGGAGATCAAGACCAAGCTGCTGAACGGGCTGGTCAAGATGTACCAGGACGAGAAGGTGGCGGACTACTACGACCTGACCCTGCTGGACGCCTACAAGTCCCGGTTCCGCCAGTACCTGATCGGCGTGCTGGCCACGGGCGTCGCCTCGTTCATCGTGCCGATCATCGTGCTGCTGACGTCCTGACCGCGGCGGGCGATCTTGATGTTTTCCTGATGTCCGCCGCCCCTGTCTTGACGTTTTCCTGATACCGTGAGGCCGATGATCTCAGGGAGTGTCGCGTTTGTCGTCAGTCCCTGACACATCGCCGAATCCCGCCGCGCGGGAACGGGGGACCCACATCCCGGGGCGCATCGCCGCAAGGCGTAGGGCATCTATTCGGCCCGAGCCCGTCAGCTAACCCCGTAGGCGTCGAGTAGGAGTCCCATGGGCGGCCAGAAGCCCCCGTCGTCCCCGGAGGAGTCCGACTCCACCGGTGAACCGCTGTCGTTTCCGGCCCGTGTGCGCCGGACCCTGTTCGGCAGCCCCAAGAGTCTCGCCGACAGCTCGCTCTTCCACCGCCTGACGCTGGTGCCGTTCCTGGCCTGGATCGGCCTGGGCGCCGACGGCCTCTCGTCTTCCGCCTACGGGCCCGACGAGGGCTTCCGCACCCTGGGCGAGCACACCTACCTGCTGCTGGCGCTGGCCGTGATGACCACCGTCACCGTGCTGGTGATCTCGGCGGCCTACAAGCGCATCATCGAGGAATTCCCCCACGGCGGCGGCGGCTACGTCGTGGCGACGAAGCTGCTGGGCCCCAACGTGGGCGTTGTCTCGGGCTGCGCCCTGCTCGTGGACTACGTGCTGACGATTTCGGTGTCGATCGCCGCCGCCGGCGACGCCATCTTCAGCTTCCTGCCGCTGGCCTGGCACGGCGTGAAGCCGGTGGCCGAGGTCGCCTTCGTGCTGGGGCTCATCGTGCTGAACATCCGGGGCGTGCGCGAGTCGGTGATGGTCCTGCTGCCGGTGTTCCTGGTGTTCCTGCTGACGCACGCCGTGGCCATCCTGGGCGGCGTGTTCGCGCACGCCGGGCAGGCGCCGGCCGTGGCAGCGGAGGTCGGCGGCGGGTTCTCGCGGGGGTTGGCGACCCTGGGGCTGGGGGGCATGGCCGCCCTGCTGCTGAAGGCCTACTCGATGGGCGGCGGCACCTACACGGGCATCGAGGCCGTCTCCAACGGCCTGCCCATCATGCGCGAGCCGCGCGCCAAGACCGGGCGGCGGACCATGACCTACATGGCCGCTTCGTTGTCGTTCACCGCGGCGGGGCTGCTGGTCTGCTACCTGCTGTGGCGGGTCACGCCCGTCGAGGGCAAGACCATGAACGCCGTGCTGTTCGAGCGGATGGCCGGCGGCCTGCCGCTGGGCATGGCCCTGGTCTGGATCACGCTGCTGTCGGAGGGACTGCTGCTGGTGGTGGCCGCCCAGGCCGGCTTCATCGACGGGCCGCGCGTGCTGGCCAACATGGCGCTGGACAACTGGATGCCGCGGCGGTTCGCCACGCTCTCGAGCCGGCTGACGACCCAGAACGGCATCGTGCTGATGGGCGTCCTCGCCCTGGTGGTGCTGCTGTACACGCACGGCGACGTGCGCAGCCTGGTCGTCATGTACAGCATCAACGTGTTCTTGACCTTCTCGCTGTCGATGCTGGCGATGACGATCTGGACGGTGAAGTCCCGCGCCCAGCGCACGCACTGGCGTCGGCGGACCGGGATCTTCGCCACCGGATTGCTGCTCTGCGTCACGGTGCTGGTCATCACGACGATCGAGAAGTTCGGCGAGGGGGGCTGGATCACCATCGGGGTGACCGCCCTGCTGCTGGGCCTGTGCTTCCTGATCCGCGGCCACTACCGGCTGGTCGCCGGCAAGCTCGCCCAGCTCTACCAGGAGATGAAGCCGGTCATCGCCGCGGTGGAGGAGCACACTCCGGCCGTGCGGCGTGCGTTCAACCCCGCGCAGCCGACCGCCGCGCTGCTGGTCGCCGGCTACAGCGGCCTGGGCGTGCACACCCTGCTGACCATCCTGCGCACCTTCAAGGGGCACTACCGCAACCTGGTGATCATCAGCGTCGGCGTGGTGGATTCGGGCGAGTTCAAGGGCAAGGACGCGCTCGACGAGTTGCAGGCGCGCACCGCCGACACCGTGGCGAAGTACGTGGAACTGGCGTCGAAGCTGGGCGTGCCCGCCGTGGGCCGCACGGCTCTGGGCACCGACGTGGTGGACGAGGCCGAGAAGCTCTGCCTGGCCGTCGCGCACGACTTCCCCGACGTGACGTTCTTCGCCGGCCAGGTCATCTTCCAGCGCGACAAGTGGTTCCAGCACCTGCTGCACAACGACACCGCGTTCGCGCTGCAGAAGCGGCTGCAGTGGCGGGGGCGGACGATGGTGATTTTGCCGGCGCGGGTGGGATCTTAGGCGCGGCCTACAGATCCAAATCAGCGTAGACTTTCCAAATAAGGTTGCAGCACCCGCGCCACCCGATTCAGCTCCGCGAAGCGCCAGACGACGTCGAGGCCCTTGGGGTGGACCAGCCGGTAGTCGCGCAGGGCTTCCACCGCGATGGCGATGCCGATCTTGTTGCGGAACTTGAAGCAGTCGGCGACGGTCTTGGCCGCGCAGAAGACCCGCACCTTGACCCCTTCGATCTCGTGCTCCTCGACGCCCTCGTGCAGCGCCGGGCCCGTGAGGTAGATCAGCTGCAAGGGCGGGTTCTTGGCCCTCGACCGCCAGGCCTTGTTCTCGATCGCCATCCAGACCTCGTGCGGGTTCTGTGTGGTCAGACCGTGGAACCGCAGCGCCGACAGCAGGCAGAGCACGCCGCCGGGCACGCGGTGCGCGGCCGCCGCGAAGGCGAGCCGGTCGGATTCCGCGGTGCCGGGCAACTTGTACAGGCCCCGCCCCGCGCGCTCGATCAGGCCGCGGGCGAGCAGCCGGGTGATCTGGGTGCGCGTGATCCCGGCCTTCTCCAGGTCCTGGGAGCGGGCGAGGCCGGCCTTCTTGACCAGCAGCAGGGCTTTCTCGGTCGTGGTGTCGGTGGTCATGGGGCTCGGCTTTCATTGATATTTACCGATACAATGTAACATAGGCACCCGCACGGAGCTAACCCCTGGTTGTGCCGCGGAGATTGTGTTCCGGGTTGGCAAGCCGTAAGAACTCCCCTTATATGGTGAAATATAGATTAACATATGTATATATTTGGTCTCAAAATGCTGAGACACATTTTCCAGGGCACAACCCACCGGCCGTCAGTTGGCCTCTGGGGCAGTGAAACTGAGCGTGAAATCCACCTCCTCGGTGAACCAGTCATGCGTGCTCAATTCCACCCACAACTCGTAGCTGCCCGCCGGCAGCGTGCCCGAGGTGTCGAGGTCCGTCTCGCCCGCGACGCCGTCATTGTCGCCGTAATGGGCGAAGAGGTGGACGCCCGGGGCAGCCGCAACGTCCCGCAGCTTCATCATGTCCGTGAAGTGATCCGCAAAGTTGAGCGTCCCTACGGCGCGGTAAGCGACGGGATCCCCCGTCACCGTCATCTGCAGGCGAGCCCGGACGGTCGAACCGCTGCTCGACAAACCGGTGGCCGAGCGCCCACCCCTCGCCCACGCCACGAGCCGAATTTCCGAGAGGCCGTCGTCGGGCGCCTCGAACCGGTAGGTCAGCGAGCCTTCGACATCCATGTTGCCGGAATGCGTCTCGCCCTGGGCTTCGGCCGAGCAGGTGACGCCGAAGTCGATGGTGGTTGGCGAGAAGTCATCGTCGGCCGGGTCGATCGTCTGTGTGTCGTTGCAATCATATCCGGCGGCGGCCATCGCCGCGAAATAGCTGTCGTTGCGGACGAGCGTGACCTGCCCCTGGCTGGGAACGGGATCGGGCTTCGTCGGCGTCGAGGACTTGCATCCTCCGAGGGTGAGACCCCAGGCGAGGACGGCGGTGAGCGTGAGGTACGTGCGGGTCGTGGTATGAAGCGTGGGCATGGCGGTTCTCCCTGTTGTGCGGAAGGAGGGGCAGAGTCGGCCGTTATCCCTAACGCGACATCCCAGGCAGGAACCCGACACGCGGAATTCAGGGGGGCGGTGTGGGCGGGTTTCAGCGGGCTGCGAGTCGCGTCTTCAGCTTCTCCACCGCCGTGCGATCGCTGCCGCCAGGTGGCGACGCGGCCGTCAGGGAGTCGGCGCGCGCGATCAGCGCCGTAGCGCCGGCCCGGTCCCCGGCCTCGAGCGCGATCTCCGCCAGCAGGGCCAGCGGTCGGACCGTGTAGACGTGACCGTCGGGGAAAGCGGCCTCGAGGTCGGCGAGCGTTCTGCGGGCGAGGGCGGTGGCTTCGGCGGGACGCCCCTGCTCGTGCACCACGCGCGCCAGGTTCACGCGCGCCACCGCCGGCCACGGGTGGCCGTCCCCCAGGGCGGCGGACATCACCGCCAGGGCCTCCCGGTAGAGTCCTTCCGCCTCCTCGCGACGGCCCAGGCGCCACTGGCAGTACGCCATCCCGTTCATGGCCAGCCCCCAGTTCACGTGCTGCTCGCCCAGACTGCCGGCGATGATCCCCCGCGCGCGCCGGTAGTGGGCCAGAGCGTCGGCGTGGCGTCCGGCGCCCGCCTCGGCATCGGCGAGGTTCATGAGGGTGACCGCGAGTTCGGGATGACCGGGCGGGTACAGGCGCTCGTAGATGGCCAGGGCTTCGCCGAAGACGGCGATGGCCTCCTGGGGGCGACCGAGAGCCGTCCGCACGACGCCCACGTTCTGCGCGGCCTCCGCCGCCAGGACGTGCGCCTCGCCGAACGCGCCCTGTGCCGTGGCGAGCGCGTCGAGCATCAACGATTCGGCGGCCGCGTACCGACCCTGGCGGTAGAGCACCGTGCCCAGCTGCGAGCGTGTTTGGACCGGCAGGACCGGGTCGAGCCCTGGCGTCCCCGCGTGGGCCAGGGCCAGGCGGGCCGCCTGCTCGGCCTCGTCCAGTCGCGACTGCTCGGTGCGCAGGCGCGACAGGCTCAGCTGCGCACTGGCCATGGCCAGGGGCTGGTCCGAGGCGAACGCCGGCGCCAGGAGGCTGTCGACTGCGGCCAGGTGCCCGCGCTTGAGCGCGAGGTCGGCCTGGCTCACCGCAACCATCGCCAGGCCGTCGGGATCGGCGAGGCGGCTCGTCTCGTGGAGTCGGCGGGCCGATTCGAGATGGCGCGCGCCGTCGTCGTGCAGGCCCAGGTTCACGTAGGCGTTGCCGATGGTCATGTGCAGCGCAGCAGCCACCGCCGGTTCGCCGGCGAGTTCGGCGGCGAGCCGCGCGGAAGCCTCGTCCAGAGCCTGGCGCACGGTGATGTCGGCGCGCGCGCCGGCGTTGAGCGGGTCGACGGCCGCGAGCAAGTCCTCGAGGAAGCCGCTGACCCGCTGGGCGGTGGCGCGATCGCGCACGGCCTCACGACGAGCGGCCTCGGCGCGGCCGTAGAGCGTGAAGCCGGTGACCGCGGCGCCCGCCAGGGCGCAGACGGCGATGAAGGCCAGGGACACGGCCGCCACGTGCCGCCGCACGAACTTGCCGGCGACGTACGCGAACGAATCCCCGCGTGCGAGAACCGGGCGTCCGTCCAGCCAGCGCACGAGGTCTTCGCGCAGGGCTTCGGCCGACGGGTAGCGCCGCTCGGGGTCGGCGCGCAGGGCCGCCAGCACGATCGTGTCGAGATCGCCCCGCAGGACGTGCGCGGGCACCGTCGCCAGGCGCGCCGCGTCGCCGGGGCGGCGGGGAGGCCCGGCGGCGATCTCGCGTTCGAGGTCCCAGCGCCCGCGGCCCTGGCGGGGCAGCTCGCCCGTCAGCAGGCGGTAGGCGAGCACGCCGAGCGCGTAGACGTCGCTGGCCAGCGACAGCGGCTCGCCGCGCAGCTGCTCGGGGCTCGCATAGGCCGGCGTCATGCGCTCGAGGCCGGGTTGGGTCAGGTCGGCGTCCGCCCCCTCGACGTCGGCGAGGTCCAGCGCGCGGGCGATGCCGAAGTCGATCAGGCGGGGGCGGCCGCCCGCGTCGACCAGGACGTTGGCGGGCTTGAGGTCGCGGTGCAGCACCGAATGGCGGTGCAGATGGCGAACGGTCTCGCAGACCTGGACCAGCAGCTGCACGCGCGCGCGGGCATCGAGACCCTGCTCGTCGCACCACGCGTCCAGCGGCCGGCCGTCGACGTGTTCGACAGCGAGCCAGGGCACGCCGTCGTCCGTGACACCGCCGTCGACCAGGCGCGCGATGCCCGGATGGTCCAGCTCCGCCAGCAGGCGGCACTCGTTGCGGAAGCGCTGCATGGCGTCAGGAGAGAGGATGGCCGTGCGGATGACCTTCACCGCCGCCCTCTGGCGGCCGCCTTCGACCTCGCGTCCGGCCAGCCAGACATCGCCGGCGCCGCCGGAGCCGATCAGCTCCTGCAGCAGCCAGCCGCCCAACGACTGCCCGGCCCGGTCGCGCGCGCCGGTGGGCGGCGTTCCCGGCGGCAGCGGAGCGGCGTCGGCATCGAGTTGATCGAAGGCGCCGGGCGTCAGGGTCGCCGGCTGTTCCAGGAAGTTGCCGCACTCGTCCCAGGCCGCCAGCAGGGAGATCATCTCGGTGCTCAGGGATTCGTCGCCGGCGCACAGTTGCGCCAGGCGGGCTGCGCGCGCGGAGCTCGGCAAATCGACCAGTTCGTCGAAAAGCTCGTCGGGGCGTCGGGGCGGTTCAACCATCGCGCGCGTCCAGATCCTTCCCCGGCTCGAGTTCCGCCGGCGGCGTCCCTTCGCGCAGGGCGCGGTACAGCCAGGCTCGCGCGTACCGCCAGTGGCGCTCGACCGTGCGCGACGAGACTCCCAGGACGGCGGCGATTTCCTCGTGCGTGCAGCCGCCGAAATAGCGCATCTCCACGACGCGGCACTTCAACGGGTCCTCTTGTCGCAGACGCGTCAAAGCCTCGTCCAGGGCGACAAGCCCGGCGTCGGATTCCGGCACCGGCACGTCGATACCCGTTCTTAATCGTGTGTGGTGGGCGCCGCCGCCGCGCTTGGCGCGCAGCCTTGTCCGGGCGTGGTCGACCAGCAGGCGGCGCGTGGCCTGGGCCGCCACGGCGAAGAACTGGGCGCGGTTGCGCCAGTCGACGTCCTGCTGGGCGGACAGCTTGAGGTAGACCTCGTGCGCCAGCGCGGTGGCCTGCAGAGTGTGGCCGGCCCGCTCGCGGCGCAGCTGGTTGCGGGCGATGCCGCACAGCTCGTCGTAGACCCGCTCGAACAGGCGCGAAGCGGCCTGGTCGTCGTCGCCGCTGGCGCGCAGGAGCCGGGTGAATTCATCGGGATCGTGCATGGTCGGGCCAGTATAGCAGTGATGGTTGGTTGCGGCCTTCTGATCATGATATCGACAACATCTTCTCAATGTCGGCCTGCGGTGGCGTTTGTCGCGTCTGGATGTACGCAGAGTTGCGCGATCCAGCACCGCCGAACCCCGGGAGCCGACATGAGAACAGCCACGTCCCCGTGCATGATGACCGCGGGCGTCGTCCTGCTGATGGCCGCCACGGCCGTCGCGCAGTCCGAGCCCTTCAGCTGGAGCACCAGCTTCGAGACGGCGCCCGAAAGCCCGTCCGTGACCGCAGACTGGGACACGGTGGCCGGCACGCTGTCCCTGCCGCCGATGTCCATGTCCACCGTGGGGACGGTTGCGCTGGTCAGCGACACCGAACGGGACATCGCGGTCGACGGACGCGTGGTCCATGTCCTGGACGGCCGCGAACTGCACTGCCTGGACGGCTGGCAGCCGGAGCTGCTGTCGCGCCTGGGGCAGCTCTACATCGGAACAGGGGCCAAACGCCTGGCCGTCGGCGGCGGCCTGGTCGTTGTCGCCGTGGCGGCGGTGGGACTGCGCGTGGTGGACGTCACGGCCCCGGCGAACCCCGTGTTGGTCGGCACGCTGTCCCTGCCGGCGGCAACGGATGTCGAGATCTCCGGCAGGACCGCTTACGTCGTAGGCAGCGACGGACGGCTGCGGGTCGTCGATCTCTCGGTGCCGTCGGCCCCGGTGTTGGGTGTGGCGCTCGCCTTGCCGGGTGTCCCGACGACGCTCGCCATCGACGGTGATCGCCTGCTGGCCGGCCTCGGCGCGGGAGGATTCGTCGTCGTGGATGTCCGCGCGGCCGCGGCGCCGCAGATCCTGGCGCACGTCGCGACGCCGGCAGCCGTGCTGGGTGTGGAACTGCTCGGCGACCGCGCCTTCGTCACCACGGCGGCCGGTGATGTGCGTCTCTACGCGCTGGCGGATCCGACGCAGCCGACGCTCGTCGTCGCACTGCCGACGGCGGACGACTGTACGGTCGTGCGCACCGACGGTGAATTCCTGTACGCCGGCAGCTCGCGCTCGCTCGAACGCTGGCGCCGGCCCTACAGCACCCAGCCCGAGCCGGCCGGCGCCTGGTCCGCGCCGACGACAGTGCGCGGTCTGGCGCTCAGCGGCCGTCATGCCTTCGTCGCGGCGGCGAACGTGCACGCGGTCGAGTTGGTCGCGCCCAACCGTATGCAGTTCCTGGCGCAGATGTCCGGCATCCAGAGCACCATCATCTGCATGGATCAGGATGGCGACCTGTTGGCGATGGGGCATATCAGTGGCCTTTATCTGGCTGATGTGTCCGATCCGGACGCGCCCGTTATCGTGGGTGAGTGGTCGACAGGTACCCAAGTGACTGACCTCGAACTGAACGGAGATCGCCTTGTCTTCGTCACGAATCCCCCCGGGCTGGGCGTGCTGGATGTCAGGGATCCCGCATCGCCGGTCCTGGTCGACGTAGCAACCGGGGCTTCGCATAAGCTTGCCGTCGACGGCGGACTCGCCGTGACCCACGGCGATTCGTTCTCGAACGACAATCCTGTCGTGCTGTGGGACATCTCCGATCCGGAGAACGGGATCGCCGCCCTCAGCACGATCAACATTCCCGGCGGTATCAACATCGGGGTCCTCGACTTCGTCCTGCACGGATCGCGGCTGTATGTCGGTACCACAGGGAGCATCGAAGTCGTCGATGTCTCGGATCCGCTGTCACCGGCCATCATCGCGACCGTGCCGTTGTTGGGATGGGTCAGGGGGATCGCGCTGGCGGGTGACCGGTTGCTGGCGATTGTGAACCAGAGCGACGCGACCCGCGGACTTCATATCTACGACGTATCCGTTTCCGGCACGCCGCAGCTGATCGACGTGCACGAGACGAATGACTGGGTCAACGGGCTGGAGGTCGTCGGAGATCGGGCTTACGTGCTCGTCGGCGACAGCTCCACCATGCATGTCATCGATCTGAGCGACCCGTCCGGGAACATGACGCACGTCCAGAGCGACGCAACCGGGAGCGGCGTGGTTCCGCAGATGGTCTTCGGCTGTACGCGAGGCTGGATGAAGACCGACCATACCGTCGTGCGCAACGTACGGATCGCTTCCGAAGCTTGGCAGCCGCTACAGGCCCATGCGGAGATACCGCCGCAGCCGCTCGCGGGTGTGATCGGCGCGCGTGCGCAGATCGTCCACGACGGCGACATCGCGGCCTTCAAACTGACGAGCGTCATCAACGGGTTTTGGGGCGACTACGTGCCAGGAATCCCGGACTCGCCCGCCCCCTGGCAGTACGTGGAACCCGTACCGGACGGCGCTTGGTCCTGGCATGCATCGATCGAGCTCGACGCCGCAGGCGATCCGCCCGTGATCCACGACCTTGAGTTCGAGTTCCTCTTCGAACGCCCCGTCATCACCTCCGTGACCGACGTGCCGAACGACCAGGGCCGCCAGCTGCGCCTGCAGTGGCGCTGCAGCGGCTACGATCGCGCCGGCAGCCCGCAGCCGCTGCTCGGCTACGCGCTGTACCGCCTGGTCGATCCGCTGCTGGGGGAGAAGGCGCTGAACCCGCCGTCGGCGGAGGAAGCCAAGAGCCTGCCGCCCGGCGACTGGGACTACCTGGGGCTGGTGCCGGCCGACGGCGAGGACAAGTACTCGGTCATCGTGCCCAGCCTGGGTGACCATTCGGTCGAGACGGGCGACTACGTGACGACGTACCTGGTGCGCGCGCGCACGACCACCGTCGGGCAGAACCACGACTCGCTGGTGCTGGGCGGCGTGTCGGTCGACAACCTGGCGCCCAACGCGCCGCAGCAGTTCATGGTGGCCTACGCGGGCGACGGCAACTCGCTGACCTGGCTCGAGTCGACCGAGGCGGACCTGCGCCACTACAACGTGTACCGCGGTGACCACGCGGAGTTCGTGCCTGAGCCCGGGAATCTGGTGCATCAGTTGACGGCCGCCACTTGGCTCGACGAGGCGCCGGCACCCTACGCCGCGCACTATCAGGTGACGGCGGTCGATTTCGCCGGGAACGAGAGCGCCGCCGCGCTGGCGGACTTCGTCGTCGAGGCGCCGGCTGCGCCCGCGGCCGCCTTCGGCCTGGCGCAGAACGTACCGAACCCGTTCAACCCGCGCACGGTGATCGGCTTCAGCCTGGAACGCGCAGGTGCTGTGCGGCTGCGGATCCACGACGTCGCGGGTCGGCTGGTGCGCACGCTGCACGACGGCGACGTGCTGGCGGCGGGCCGGCACCAGACCACGTGGGAAGGCCTCGACGACCAAGGTCGGCCGGCGGCGGCCGGCGTCTACCACTGCCGGCTGGAGGCGGGAGGGCGCACGGCGAGCCGGCGCCTTACGTTGGTCAAGTAGCCGGTGCGGGTCGGCGGTCCCGGGGCGTGGCTTACGACGATCCACGCCCCTACCGCGTCGGTTGCGTCCGGCTGCTGCGGCGCCTACCATGGAGCCGACGTACGCCGGATCCGGTCCCCAACCGCAAAGCCGGGTTCCCCGATGGACCGACTCCTCGCCGATGCCGCCACCCGGCCCCTCTGCCGCGAGGACCTGATCGCGCTGTTGTCACTGACCGCTCCGCAGGACGTCGCCCGCCTGCGCCGCGCCGCCTTCGACCTCGCCACCCGCACCGTCGGCGACGGGGTTTACTACCGCGGCATCGTCGAGTTCAGCAACGAGTGCGCCCGCAACTGCCACTACTGCGGCATCCGCGCGGGCAACCGCGAGGTGGAGCGCTACTGCCTGTCCCATGAAGAGGTCGTGGACTGCGCCCTGTGGGCGGCCGCGATGGGCTACGGCTCCTGCGTGCTGCAGTCCGGCGAGAAGTGGGATGACGCGTTCGTGGGCTTCGTCGAGGACTGCGTGCGGGAGATCAAGGAGCGCAGTCGTGGCCCCGAGCTGCCGGACGGGCTGGGGATCACGCTCTCGGTCGGCGAGCACGCGCCCGCAGTCTACCGCCGCTTCCGCGCGGCCGGCGCCCACCGCTACCTGCTGCGCATCGAGACCTCCAACCCCGAGCTGTTCGCGCGCCTGCATCCGGCGGCCCAGCGCTTCGAGGACCGTGTGGCCTGTCTGTCGTCGCTGCGCGAGGCGGGGTTCCAGGTCGGCACCGGGGTGATGATCGGCATCCCCGGGCAGACCGTCGGGGACCTGGCCGACGACATCCTGTTCTTCCGCGGCCAGGACGTGGACATGATCGGCATGGGCCCCTACATCGTGCACGATCAGTCGCCCATGCGCGGGCTGGGGATGATGCCGCATGACGAGCTGCTGTCGCTGGCCCTGAACATGATCGCGGTCACGAGGCTGGCGCTGCCGGACGTCAACATCGCCGCCACCACGGCGCTGCAGGCCCTGGCCCCCGACGGTCGCGAGCAGGGGATCGCCTGCGGGGCCAACGTGATCATGCCCAACCTCACGCCGCAGGACGCCCGCCGCAATTACCAGCTGTACGAGGGCAAGCCTTGCCTGGACGAGGGGCGGGAGGCCTGCCGCGTCTGCCTGCAGCATCGGGTCGAAACGGCCGGCCGGACGGTCGTCCGCAACGCGTGGGGGGATTCCCGCCACTTCGCGCGACGCCGGCCGCCGCTGGATTAGCCCCGATTTCCCACTGACACAATCCTGACGCTTCCCACCTCCGTCTTGACCTCGCTTTGACATGAATTCGCCGACACTTGATGGGCAGGGCGCGATGCCCGGGCGAAACCGCGCCCGGCCCGCGCCGGAAAGGCGAACCATGGACCTCATCCTTTTGGCCGTGCTCGTGGGCTTCTTCCTGCTCACCGTCGCATTGGTGCGGCTGCTGGAAAAGGTCTGACGGAGGTGCCGCGATGACCGTGTTGCTGTGGACGGGGGCCGCCCTGGCGTTGCTGCTGCTCGTCTATCTGCTGGTGGCTCTGCTGAAGCCGGAGTGGTTCTGATGGACGCGCTGACGCTGACCCACTACGCCGTCTACTTCGCGTTGCTCGCGCTGCTGGCCGTGCCGCTCGGCCGGTACGTGGCGGACGTCTACGAGGGGCGGGCCCGCTTCGCGCAGCGCCTGCTCGGGCCGTTCGAGCGCCGTGTCTACCGTCTCGCCGGCACGTCCGCGGACGAGGAGATGTCCTGGCGCCGCTACACCTTCAGTCTTCTGGTGTTCAACCTCGCGGGCGCCCTGGTCGTCTATCTGCTGCAGCGGTGGCAGGGCGCACTGCCGCTGAACCCCGCCGGTCTGCCGGCCGTGAACCCCGCGAACGCCTTCAACACCGCGGTGAGCTTCGCGACGAACACGAACTGGCAGTGCTACGGCGGCGAGACCACGATGAGCCATCTCACGCAGATGGCCGCGCTCACCGTCCAGAATTTCCTCTCCGCGGCGACGGGGATGGCCGTGGCCGTGACCCTGGCCCGCGGCTTCGCCCGCCGCGGCGTGGAAACGCTCGGCAGCTTCTGGGTGGACCTCGTGCGCGGGACGCTCTACGTCCTGCTGCCGCTGTCGCTGCTCTGCGCCGGCCTGCTCGTCTCGCAGGGCGTGGTGCAGACCGGACGCGGCGAGCTGGCGGCGGAGCTGGTCGAACCGCAGGCCGGCGTGCCGCTGCAGACGATCGCGATCGGCCCCGTGGCCTCGCAGGTGGCGATCAAGCAGCTCGGGACCAACGGGGGCGGCTACTACAACACGAACTCGGCGCACCCGCTGGAGAACCCGACCCCGCTGAGCAATCTCATCCAGGTGCTCTCCATTTTGCTGTTGCCGGCTGCCTTCTGCTTCGCCTTCGGCCGCCTGGTCGGTTCGCGGCGGCACGGCTGGATGCTGTTCGCGGCGATGACGGCGCTGCTGGTGCCGCTACTGCTGGTCGGCGCCGCGGCCGAACGGGCCGGCAATCCCGCGCTCGACGGTCTGGGCCTGGACCAGTCCGCCGGGAACATGGAGGGCAAGGAGGTCCGCTTCGGCGTGCCGGGCTCGGCGCTCTGGGCCGCCGCGACCACGGCGGCGTCGAATGGCTCGGTGAACTCCATGCACGACAGCTTCACGCCGCTCGGCGGGCTGGTGCCGCTGTGGCTCATCCAGCTGGGGGAGGTCGTCTTCGGCGGCGTCGGGTCGGGGCTCTACGGCATGCTGATGTTCGTCGTGGTGGCCGTCTTCATCGCCGGGCTCATGGTCGGCCGGACGCCCGAACTGCTGGGCAAGAAGGTCGAGGCCTTCGAGATGAAGATGGCGTCGCTGGTCATCCTGGTGCCGGCGGCCGCGGTCCTGCTCGGGACGGCCGTCGCCGTGAGCCTGCAGAAGGCGGCGGCGGCGGCGCCGAATCCCGGCCCCCACGGCTTCACGGAGATCCTCTACGCGTTCTCCTCGGCCGCGAACAACAACGGCTCGGCGTTCGCGGGCCTGGACGCGACGTCGACCTTCTACGCGGTGGCGCTCGGGCTGTGCATGCTCGTGGGCCGCTACTGGGTCATCGTGCCGGTCCTGGCGCTGGCGGGATCGCTGGCGCGCAAGAAGATCGTGCCGGCCTCGGCGGGCACGCTGCCCACCGACACTCCGTTGTTTGTGCTGATGCTGGTGGGCGTCGTGGTGCTCGTCGGGGCGCTGACGTTCTTCCCGGCGCTGGCGCTCGGCCCCATCGTGGAACATTTGCGCCTGTCCGCGGGCGCGGGAGGTGCGCCATGAGCCAGGAGAAGAAGACCGGACCCAACCGGGCGCTCGTCGCCCGCGCGGTCCGCGACGCGTTCCGCAAGCTGGATCCGCGGACGCTTTACCGCAACCCCGTCATGTTCGTCGTAGAGATCGGCAGCGTGTTCACGTCGCTGCTGTACGCGCACGCGCTGATCACCGGCGCGGGGGAGGCCCCGGCGCCGTTCATCCTGGCCATCGCGCTCTGGCTCTGGTTCACCGTGCTCTTCGGCAACTTCGCCGAGGCGATGGCCGAAGGCCGGGGCAAGGCGCAGGCCGCGAATCTGCGCCGGGCGCGCCGCGAGGTGGGGGCCAAGCGACTGGCCGGGCCGCATCGCGACGCCCAAAAGTCGGAGGCCATGGTCACGGAAGTGATGTCCGCGAGCCTGCGCCGGGACGATCTGGTGCTGGTGGAGGCGGGCGACCTCGTGCCCGGCGACGGGGAAGTGATCGAGGGCATCGCCTCGGTCGACGAGAGCGCCATCACGGGCGAGAGCGCGCCGGTGATCCGCGAGAGCGGCGGCGACCGCAGCGCCGTGACCGGCGGCACGCGGGTGCTGTCCGACTGGATCGTGGTGCGCATCACCGCCGATCCGGGCGAGACCTTCCTGGACCGCATGATCGCGCTGGTCGAGGGGGCGAAGCGGCGCAAGACGCCCAACGAGATCGCGCTGAACATCCTGCTGGCAGCGCTGACCATCGTCTTCCTGCTCGCGACCGTGACGCTGTTCGCCTTTTCGTCCCACGCGGCGGTCGCCGGAGGCCAGGGGTCGCCGGTTCCGCTGACCGTGCTGGTCGCCCTGCTCGTGTGCCTGATCCCCACGACGATCGGCGGCCTGCTGTCGGCCATCGGCATCGCGGGCATGGATCGCATGGTCCAGGCCAACGTGCTGGCGATGTCCGGGCGCGCGGTCGAGGCCGCCGGGGATGTCGACGTGCTGCTGCTGGACAAGACGGGCACCATCACCCTGGGCAACCGCGAGGCCGTGGCCTTCCTGCCGGCCCCCGGGGTGACGGAACGGGAACTCGCCGACGCCGCGCAGCTCGCGTCCCTGGCCGACGAGACCCCCGAGGGACGCAGCGTCGTGGTGCTGGCCAAGGAGCGCTTCGACCTGCGCGGCCGGGACCTGCAGGGCCTCGGCGCGTGCTTCGTGCCGTTCTCCGCGCACACCCGGATGAGCGGCGTCGACGTCGACGGCCGGATGATCCGCAAGGGCGCCGTGGACGCCGTCGCGCGCTTCGTGGTCGAGCAGGGCGGATCGGTGCCGCGGGAGGTGACCGCGGCCGCCGACGATCTCGCGCGGGGGGGCGGGACGCCGCTGCTGGTGGCCGACGGGCGTCGGGCGCTCGGCGTGGTCCACCTCAAGGACATCGTCAAGGGCGGCATCCGCGAGCGTTTCGCGGAGATGCGGCGCATCGGCATCCGGACCGTGATGATCACCGGGGACAATCCGCTGACCGCTTCGGCCATCGCCGCCGAAGCCGGCGTGGACGACTTCCTGGCCGAGGCCACGCCCGAGCGCAAGCTCGACCTGATCCGCGAGTACCAGCAGCAGGGGCGGCTGGTCGCCATGACGGGCGACGGCACCAACGACGCGCCGGCGCTGGCCCAGGCGGACGTGGCCGTGGCGATGAACACCGGCACCCAGGCGGCCAAGGAGGCCGGCAACATGGTGGACCTGGATTCCAATCCCACCAAGCTGCTGGACATCGTGGCCATCGGCAAGCAGATGCTGATGACGCGCGGCGCGCTCACCACCTTCAGCATCTCCAACGACGTCTCGAAGTACTTCGCCATCATCCCGGCGGCCTTCGTCGCGACCTATCCCGAGCTGGACGCGCTGAACGTGATGCGGCTGCATTCGCCGCAGAGCGCCGTGCTCTCGGCGGTGGTGTTCAACGCCCTGGTCATCGTGGGTCTGATCCCGCTGGCCCTGCGCGGGGTGAAGTACCGTCCCGCGCCGGCCGCGCGCCTGCTGCGCAACAACCTGCTGGTGTACGGGCTCGGCGGCCTGATCCTGCCGTTCCCGTGCATCAAGGGCATCGATCTGCTGCTCCAGTGGATGGGGGTGTGAACATGTTGAGGATCTTGAGGCCGGCGCTGACGCTGCTGCTGCTGTTCACGGTGCTGCTCGGACTAGCCTACCCCGCGGTCGTCACGGGATTCGCGCAGCTCGTGTTCCCGCGCCAGGCGAACGGCAGCGCGATCGACCTGGACGGCCGGACGGTCGGATCGGGACTCATAGGACAGCAGTTCGCGCGGCCGGACAACTTCTGGGGGAGGCCTTCGGCGACGTCGCCGGAACCGTACCGGGCCGCGGCGTCCACGGGGTCGAACCTCGGGCCTTCGAACCCGGCGCTGCGTGCGGCCGTCGCCGCCCGCGTGGATGCGTTGCGGGCGGCCGACCCGGGCGACAGACGGCCGATCCCCGTCGATCTGGTCACGACGTCGGGTAGCGGGCTCGATCCCCACATCTCGCCTGCGGCCGCCTACTACCAGGTGCCGCGCGTCGCCCGCAGCCGCGGTCTGCCCGAGGAGACCGTGCATTCGCTGGTGGACGCGCACCGCGAGGGGCGCCTGCTGGGCCTCTTCGGCGAACCCCGCGTGAACGTCCTGCGCCTCAACCTCGCGCTGAATAGGCTGGAGGCGGGCGGTCCCCGGTGATACCTTCGCCGCATGACGAGAGTGGGCGACGATGAATCATGACGACCGGCCCGACCCGGATGCGCTGCTGCGCCGCGTGCAGGCCGAGGAGGGGCGCCAGGCCAGGGCCTCCCTGAAGATCTTCTTCGGCTACGCGCCCGGCATCGGCAAGACCTTCACGATGCTGGAATCGGCGCTGCGCCTGCAGGCGGCGGGCGTGGACGTGGCGGTCGGCTGCGTCGAGACCCACGGGCGCGCCGAGACGGCCGCGCTGCTCGCCGGCCTGGAGATCCTCCCGCTGCGCGAGGTCGCCTACCGCGGCACCACGCTGGCCGAGTTCGACCTGGACCTGGCCCTGTCCCGCCGGCCCGCGGTGCTCATCCTCGACGAGCTGGCCCACGCCAACGCCCCGGGCAGCCGCCACCGCAAGCGCTGGCAGGACGTCCTGGAGCTGCTCGAGAACGGCATCGACGTCCACACCACGCTGAACGTGCAGCACGTCGAGAGCCTCAACGACGTCATCTCCCAGATCACCTACGTCCGCGTGCGCGAGACGGTGCCGGACTCGATCCTCGAGCGGGCCGACGAACTCGAGGTGGTCGACCTGCCGCCCGACGAGCTGCTGGAGCGGCTGAAGGACGGCAAGGTCTACATCCCGGAGCAGGCCAGCCGGGCCGTCGACCACTTCTTCCGGCGCGGCAACCTGCTCGCCCTGCGGGAGCTGTCGCTGCGGCGCGCCGCCGAGCGCATCGACGCCGACGTGCGGGCCTACCGGCACGACTACGACATCAAGGCGACCTGGCCCGCGGCGGAGCACATCCTGGTCTGCGTGGGATCGAGCCCGTCGTCGGCGCGGATCATCCGCGGGGCGCGGCGCATGGCCGAGGGCCTGCGCGCGCGCTGGGCGGCGGTGTACGTGGAGGCGCCGGACGCCTTCCCGATGAGCGACGCCGACCGGGAGCGGCTGCAGAGTCACCTGCTGCTGGCCGAGTCCCTGGGCGGCGAGGTGGTGCAGCTCACCGGGCGGCGGGTGGCCGACGCGCTGATCGAGTACGCCCGCGAGAACAACGTGACCCGCATCATCGTCGGCAAGCCGACCCACTCCCGCTGGCGCGACCGCTTCTCGGGCTCGCTCGTGAACCAGATCGTGCGCGGCAGCGGCGACATCGAGGTCCACTTCATCGCCGGGGACGAGACGCCCGACCGGCGCGCGGAACGGCGCGCCCCCGTGCCGCGGCCGTTCGATCGCGTCGGCTACGGCTTCGCGCTGCTGTCGGTGGCCGCGGCGACCGCGGTGGGGATCCTGGCGCGCGGCTTCCTGTCGCAGCCCGACTTCGTGATGATGTTCCTGCTGACGATCATGGTGGCGGCCTACCGCTACGGGCGGGGGCCGTCGCTCGCCGCCGCGGCGCTGTCGGTGGCGGCCTACGACTTCTTCTTCGTGCTGCCCTACCACACGTTCAGCGTGGAAAACGCGCGCCACCTGCTCACCTTCCTGATGATGTTCGCCGTGGGACTGGTCATCAGCGGGCTCACCGCCCGCCTGCGCCGCCAGGAGCACGGGGCGCTGCGGCGCGAGAGCCGGACCGCCGCGCTCTACTCCCTGAGCCGCGAGCTGGCGACCGTGCAGGACGAGGCGCGGGCGGCGCAGGTGACCGCCGCGCACGCGGCCAAGGTCTTCGGCGGCGAGGCGCTCGTCCTGCTGCCTGACGCCACGGGCACGCCGGCGATCCGGGGCAGGAGCGGTCCGGATCTGGAGTTGAGCGAGGAGGAGTTGGCCGTGGCCCGCTGGGCCGTCGAGCACGGCCGGCCCGCCGGCCAGGGGACCGACACGCTGCCCGGCGCGCGCGTGACCTGCATCCCGATCGTGGCGGGAGCCCATGCGGTGGGCGTGCTCGCCGTCGCGGCGCCCTCGCGCGAATTGCTCGCGGTGGAGCAGCGGGGCTTCCTGGAGGCTTTCGTGCGGCAGGCGGCGCTGGCGATCGAGCGCCTGCGGTTCATGGAGGAGGCCCGCGCCTCGGCGCTGCGCATCCGCACCGAAGAGACCCGCAGCGCGCTGCTCGGGGCCGTGTCCCACGACCTGCGCACGCCGCTGGGCGCGATCATCGGCGCCGGGTCGACGCTGCGGGACGAGCGCGCGCCGCTTTCGGCATTGCAACGGCGGGAACTGTGCGACACGATCTGCGCCGAGGCGGAGCGGATGGAGCGGCTGGTCGCGAACATCCTGGACATGGTGCGCCTGGAGTCCGGCGGCATCGCCCCGAAGCGCGAGTGGGTGCCGCTGGAGGAGATCGTCGGGTCGGCCCTGTCCCGCCTGGAGGCGAAGCTCGGCGCGCGCGAGGTGCGGGTGGACCTGCCGGCCGACCTGCCGCTGCTGTCGGTGGACCCGGTCCTGTTCGGGCAGATCTTCGTGAACCTCTTCGAGAACGTGATCAAGCACGCCGGCGCCGAGGCGCCGCTGGAGATCGCGGCCCGCGCGCTGCCCGGGACCATCGAGATCGAGGTCGCCGACCGCGGTCCCGGCCTGCCGGCGGGCGCCGCGGAGCAGGTGTTCGAGAAGTTCTATCGCGGGCCACGGGTTCACTCCGGCGGCGTCGGCCTGGGCCTGGCCATCTGCCGCGGCATCGTCCACGCGCACGGCGGGACGATCACGGCCGGGAACCGCGACGGCGGCGGCGCGATCTTCCGGATCACGATGCCGTTGCAGGAAGCGCCGCCGGCCGGAGGGCCGGCGGCGGACATGGGCAACCAGGATCGGGGACAGGAGCCATGAGCGAACTCGCCACGCGCGTGCTCGTCGTGGAGGACGAGCAGCAGATGCTGCGGTTCCTGAGGACCGCGCTGGCGGCGCAGGGCTACGAGGTGCGGGAGGCCGTGACCGCGGCCGAGTCGATCGTCGAGGCGACGACCCACAACCCCGAACTGATCCTGCTGGACCTCGGCCTGCCCGACGGTGACGGCATCGATCTCACGCGCCGGTTCCGCGAGTGGACGCGCGTCCCGATCATCGTCATCTCGGCGCGCGGCCGCGAGGACGACAAGGTCGCGGCGCTCGATGCCGGCGCCGACGACTACCTGACGAAACCCTTCAGCGTCAACGAGTTGCTGGCCCGCATGCGGGTCGCCCTGCGGCACGCGGCACAGGCGGGGACGGACACGTCGTCGGTCGTGATCGAGGTGGGCGACCTGCGCGTCGACCAGGTGCGCCGCGAGGTCACCGTCGGCGGGCGCGAGGTCCGCCTGACGCCCACCGAGTACCGGCTGCTGGTGCTGATGGCCGTGAACGCCGGCAAGGTGCTCACGCACCGGCAGATCCTGAAGTCCGTCTGGGGGCCGCCCTACATGGGCGAGACCCACTACCTGCGGGTCTTCATGGCGCAGCTGCGGCGCAAGATCGAGGCGGACCCGGCCCGGCCGCGCCTGCTGGTCACCGAGCCGGGGGTCGGCTACCGGATGAAGGACCTCTAGGGGGCCGCGCTTGAACCTGCTGCTGATCGTCGTCGTCATCGCCCTGAAGTTCCTGCTGCCGGTGCTCTTCCTGCGTTTCCCCTTCGCGGCGGGCTGGGCCAACTGGCTGCTGGACTCGGTCGACGGCGACCTGCTGATCCCCGCCGGCCTCGACGAAGTCCTCTACCAGAACCTCGACAAGTCCGCCGACTGGGTCGGCTACCTGTTCATCTTCATCTGGGGCTGGCGGCAGCCGATCCGGCGCGAGATCGCGGCCACCTTCGCCCTGCGCACCGTCGGGCAGGCGCTGTTCTTCGTCACGCAGGACGAGTTCATGTTCTTCTGCTTCCCGAACCTGCTGGAACCCCTGTTCCTGGTCTACGCCACCATCGCCCGATTCCGCGGTTGGGACCGCGTCCAGGCGATCTACCGCGCCCGGCTGGTCTGGATCTGGCTGGGCATCCTGGTCTACAAGTTCCAGGACGAGTGGTTCACCCACGTGGCCAACGTGGACCGCACGGAATTCGTCAAGGGTCTGCTGCGCTGAACACCGTCTCTTCCGTCAGAACGCGAATGTCGTCGTAGCCCGCAAGGTGCGGCCGGGCTCCTGGACCCGCGCGCCCGCAGCGAACGGACTGCGCTGGTAGGACAGGTGCTGGACATAAAGCGCGTTCGTGGCGTTTTCGAGGTCGAGCGCCAGCCGGAAGTCTTCATGCTCGAGGGTCGCGCCCAGATCGAGCCGGTTCCAGGCGCCGGTGCTCCATTCGCTCTGGGAGGCGTCGACGCGGCCCTGGCCGGCGGCGTGCCGGTAGTGGGCCCACCCCCGGCAACGTCCGATCCTCGGCGAGCGCACCGTCAGTTCGACGGACAGCGGCGGGATCTCGGCCAGCGGGCTGCTGTCGGACGTCTTCTCGCCCCAGTTCCAGGCGAGACCGGCGTCGACGAATTCCCAGGCGGCGGTCAGGTACGCACCGGCCAGCAGGGCGTCCACGCCGTCGTAGGTCTGCAGGACGGCGCTGCCGGCGGTGCGTCGCACCAGGGTCGGGTAGTTCCAGACGCGCGTCCCGAAAACCTCAGCCTTCAGCCGGCGAGCCGCGGCCGAGATGCGAGCGGTGGCGCGCAAGGGGTCGGCGAGCCGCGGGTTGCCCACCCAGTCGGGGGTGGTCCCCGGCTTGTCGACGGCGATGTACTGCTGCTCGACGCCGGGCGCATCGGCGGCGATCTCGCCCGACAGGGTGAGCTGCGCATGACCGGCCAGGTCGCGCGCGCCGGTGACGGCGGCGCCGAAGGGGAACGACCAGCGGCTCGCGGCGGCGTCCGCCTGCAGGAGTCGGTACGGGTCCATCGTGGTCGCCCCGTCGATGCCGGTGCGGATCAGGCCGGCCCGCAGGCGCAGCCAGGGCTGCCGCGGATCGCCGATCGCGCGAGTCGCCGAGGCGCCGAGGCGCCACACGTCGGGCAGCATGCGGCTGGTCGTGCCCGCCGCGGGGTTGGCCGTCGGGGTGATGCGGTTGTCGGCGGTCCAGTGGTGGGCGTAGACCTCGTAGCCGTCGCCCACCGCGCCGAGCATCGTCGTGGCGGCGTCGGTGATCATGCGGGTCGCGGACCAGCTGCTGCGCAGGGCGTTGTCCATCAGGTGGTCGGTGCGGTTGAAGTAGGCGCGGTGCCCGCGGTAGGAGCCCGACAGCTGGTAGTGGTCGTTGCGGCGCTCGTCCATCTGCAGGTAGGGGAACAGCACGTCGTCGGCGGACTCCCAGGCGGCCTGCGCGTCTCCGCCGTCGAACGCGCGGTGGGCGCGCAGCTCCCAGACCGTCGCGGTCGGCGCGTCGGCGTAGCCGTAGAGTTCGGCGTAGGTGCGGCCGTCGGCGTCGGTGTACGGGTCGCTGCGGCGCAGGCGGCCAGCCAGGCGCGTGCGGCGGTTTTCCACGGCCAGGCTCGCGTCGAGATCGCCGGCGTGGTCCGCGGCGCCGCCGAGGCGGCCGTAGACCAGCGTGTCGCGGCCCGGGAGGCGCCGGCGCAGGTCGACCTGGCCGCCGAGGCCGGACTGCAGACCCGCCCCGTTGCGCGACAGCTCCGCCGTCTCGATGTCCAGCAGGTCGACCTGGCCCGCGCGCGTGTCCATGCGGTTGGGGCAGGCGGGGACGAAGCGCTCGCCGTCGACGGTCACGGTGATGTCCTGGCGTTTGAAACCGTCGGCGTAGAGATCGGCGACGCCGGCCGCGCCGCGGCGGATTGTCGTGAACGGCGTGCCCTGCAGCAGTCGTTCGAGGCGGTCGCCGTCGGCGACGGGCAGCTCCACCTCGCCGGCGGGCACGCGGTCGACGATGACGAACACCGTGTCGGTCAGGGCATGCCGGATGTCGTCGGCGGTGTCCACCGCGGCGGCGAAGGCCGGGCGGGACGGAGGCGTCATCAGCAGCAGCATCACGGACAGCAGCAGGATCTGCCGGCGGCGCGCGCCGCGGCGGCGGTCGATCATCATGGTGATCTCCCTATGGGTCGTGGATATCAGACGGGACCCCGCGATGCCGGCCCAGAGCGCCGGCGCGAGATTCTAGCAGGCGAGCGCGCCCGGCGCCATCGGGCGCGCTCGTGAATTTGCTGCGGAACACCTGCCGGCGCGCTGGGTGTTCGTGCCCGCGGACGGCGGTGTCGACGGTCGTCGCGACCGGGCGGGATCATGTCGGATCGCCGTCCCGTCGTGTCACTTTTCCTGCGGCAGCAGCACCACCTTGATCACGTTCGCCGGATCGATAACCCGCCGCGCCGCGTCGCGCACCATCTGCGCCGTCAGGGCGTTGACCTGCGCGGGCCGCTCCAGGATCAGGCGCGGGTCGGTCTCCATGGTCTGGTGCCGCACGAGCTGATCCAGCCAGTAGCCGTTCGTCCGCAGGCTCGTCTCCTCCTCGCGCAGCTGCGTCGCCCGGACCTTCGTCAGCGTCTCCTCGTCGGGTCCGTTCTCGGCGATGTCGCGCAGCTGCGCCCAGACCGCGTCGGTCAGCTCCTGCACGCGGTCGGGGTCGCAGCCCCAGCCCACCGCGAGGTTGTACCGTTCCGCGGGCATCTTGGAGATGCCCCCGTTGACTCGCACGCCGTAGGTGCCGCTCATGTCTTCGCGGATCGTCTCGCGCAGGCGGATGCGCAGCACGTCGCACAGCGCCTCCATCTCGTAGCGCGCCTGCCAGCTCCACGGCTGCTCGCCGTTGAAGGCCAGCTCGACCAGACCCTTCGGCTCGGCGCCGCGGTGCAGCGTGCGCTCCTGGACGCCGCGCGGCAGCGGCGGCGAGAGGCGGCCCCACGATTCCGTCCTGCCGTCTGCGGGCAGGCCGCCCAGGTAGGTCAGGACCAGCGGTTCGGCCGCGGCCGGGTCGATCGTGCCCACCAGCGTGAACGTGAAGTCGCCGCAGTCGCCGAAGCGGTCGCGGTAGAAGGCCAGCGAGCCGGCGAGGTCCAGGCCGTCGAGCTGCTCGACCGTGATCGGACGCCAGCGCGGGTGGTGGCCGTAGGTCAGCGCGGAGATGGTGTCGCGGAAGGCCGTGACGGGCTCGGCGCTGCGGTTCTGCAGCTGCGAGCGCTGCTGCTCGACCAGCGCGGCGAAGGCGACCGGGTCCTCGCGGGGCGCCGTCGCGTATAGGTAGACGAGCTGCAGCAGGGTCTCGAGGTCCTGCGGGGAGGCGCTGCCGCGGAAGCCCTCGTCGAGGAACGTGATCTGCGGCTGCAGTCGGACCAGCCGGCCCGCCAGCTTCTTCTGCAAAGCCGTCTGGTCGAAAGCGCCGGCGCCGCTGGTTGCGACGATGCTCGACGCGTAGCACAGCCGCATGTAGGCGTCGTCGTCGGCGATGAGCGACGTGCCGCCGGGGCTCGTGGCCCGCAGCAGGATCTCGTCGTTCTTGAAGTCCGTCGGCTTGAACACCACGCGCACGCCGTTGGACAGGGTCCAGGTGGTGGTGCCGAGGGCCGTGTCCTCTGTCCGCGCGACGATCCGCGCCGGGAGCGGCGGCGTGGGCACCAGCGGCTCGTCGACGGTCGCGTCGACGTAGGCCGCCACGTCGCGGCCGGCCGCGCCGTCGATGATCGCCGCCAGCTCGGCCTCGTCCGGCACCGCGAGGCCGTCGCGCTGCGGCGCCTCGACCGTCACGACCCGGCCGACGGGAGCGACCAGCTCGCGCAGCCGTGCGTCCACCTCGGCCAGCGTGATCCCCGGGAGCAGGTCCCTGGCCAGGTCGAGCCGCTGCGCGGCGTCGGGGTAGGGCGTGCCGCGCAGGAAGTGCGTCATCAGGGAGCGGGCGAAGCGCTGGGATTCGGTCTTGTCCGCCTCGGCGGCCACCCGCTCGGTCTGGCGCAGCAGTTCGATCTTGGTCCGCTCCAGCTCGCCGGGCGTGAAGCCGTGGCGGTGGACGCGTTCGAGCTCGGTCGTCAGGGCTTCGAGACCGCGGGCGATCCCGTCCTCCTTCACGGAAGCCGCCATGGTGCAGAAGCTCTTGGTCCGCCCCTGGCGTCGGTCCATGGCGTAGGCGTTGCCGAAGGGGGGATCGGCCAGGCGCGACAGCTCCATCAGCCGGCTGCGCAGCATCGAGAGGGAGATCTGGCCGAGTACGGCGCGGCGGTAATCGGCGATCGTCGCCTCCGGGTCGGGCGCGTGCTTGAACAGCAGCGAGACCGTGGTGTTCGAAGCCTCGGGGTCGGTCGCCACGCCGTACAGGACGCGCTCGTGGTCGGGCACCTCCGGCTGCAGCAGCGGCCGCGGCGCGGCCGGGCGCGGGATGGCCGCGAAGCGCGCGCGGATCGAGGCTTCCATCGCGGCCCCGTCGAAGTCGCCGACGGCCACGACGGCCATCAGGTCGGGCCGGTACCAGTCGCGGTAGAAGCGGCGCAGGGTGTCGTGGGGGGCGTTGCGGATGATCTCCGGGTCGCCGATCGTGTTGCGCTCGGCGTAGCGCGAGCCGAAGAAGACGATCGGCAGCAGCTCGTCGGACATGCGCTCGTCGGCGCCGCGGCCGCTGCGCCACTCCTCGATGACGACGCCGCGCTCCTTGTCGATCTCCTCGTCGTCGAAGCTCACCTGGTGCGCCCACTCTTCCAACACCTGCAGTCCCGTCGCCAGCAGCTCCGGCTGGTCGGTGGGCACCTGCAGCATGTAGACCGTCTCGTTCTGGTTCGTGTAGGCGTTGACCTCGGGCCCGAACTGCATGCCGACCGATTCGAGGTAGTCGACGAGGGCCTGGCGCGGGAAGTTCTCCGTGCCGTTGAAGGCCATGTGCTCGACCAGGTGCGCGAGGCCGAGCTGGTCGTCGTCCTCGTCCACGCTGCCGGCGCCGACCACCAGCCACAGCGCGGCGCGCTGCTCGGGCTTGGCGTTCTCGCGCACGTAGTAGTGCAGGCCGTTGGGCAGCTCGCCCGCGATCACCGCCGGGTCGAGCGGGATCGGCAATGCGGGATCCGCGGCGGCGGCGCACGCAGCGGCGGACAGGACGGCGAGCAGGACGAAGGCGAGCGGCAGGCGCCTGATCATGGAGTGGCCCCCTGTGAGGATCGGTCGGTGACGGGCGTGTCCCGGCCAGTAAGCCCCGTTCCTGACCGCGGGTCAAGGACCGACGGCGCGGCGCGGGGGCGGGGGCGTATTCTCCCTGACCGGCCCACCCCTGCGTGTTAGATTGGCGCGGCGAATCCCCGACTCCCCGAACCGCCTCCGGAGCACCGATGACCCGGGTCCCGCGCCGCGACCACAGCATTGCCGCCCCCGATCAGGCCATCCTCGACCTGGTCGTGTTTTTGGCCGGCTTCGCCTTCCTGATCCACGAGGTGGTCTGGAACCGCCTGCTGTCCCTGGTCCTGGGCGCCACCGTCACCGCCGCCACGCTGGTGCTGGCGGTTTTCATGGCCGGTTTCGGCGTCGGGGCGACCGTGTGGGGCCGCGTCGCCGACCGCACGCGCCGGCCCTGGGCCCTGCTGGCGTACCTGCTGCTGGGGCTCGGCGCTCTGGGCGCCCTGGCCTACGTCCTGGCGGGCGCCTTGCTGCCGCGGCTGGCGCCGACGGCCGCGCACGCGGGCGCCGCGCTGCTGCTGGGCGTGCCGTCGTTCCTGATGGGCGGCCTGTTCCCGCTCGCCGGCCGGCTCGCCGCCGCCGGGCGCGGATCTTTGGCGCCGGCCCTGGGACGGCTCTACGCGCTGGAAACGCTGGGCAGCGCTCTGGGCGGGCTCGCTGCCGGGTTCGTCCTGCTGGGGGCTCTGGGGCAGAACCTGACCCTCGCCCTGGCCGTGGCCGTCGACCTGGCCCTGGGGGCCTGGCTGCTCGTGACCCGCAGGTCGGTCGAGTCGCCCGAGGCCGCCGTCGCTTCTCCGTCTTCGCCGGCGCTTGCGTCCTTCGCGCTTTCGGGCACCGCCCGCACTGTCGCCCTGGTCGCAGCTTTCGCCTGCGGCTTCGCCACCCTCGCCCTGCAGGTCGTCTGGATGCGGATGTTCCGCATCTACCTGACGAACACCAGCTACACCTTCGCGCTGATCGCCTCGATGGCGATCCTGGGCCTGTACCTGGGCAGCGCGTTTTTTCGCCGGCGCGCCGAGCGCCTGGCCGCGCCCGGGAAGTCCCTGCTGCGCGCCCTGCTGCTGCTGGCCGCGACCGCGCTGCTGGGGTTGCTGCTGCTGACGCGCCTGCCCGAGACGCTGATGTTCCCCTTCCAGGAGGCCTCGGGACACGCCTTCGTGCGGATCCTGCTGCTGCCGCTGGTGGCGTCCCTGCTCATCGTGGTGCCGCCCGCGGCGTGCTCCGGCTACGCCTTCCCGCTGGCCTGCAGCCTGGCGGCCTCCGGCAACCGGGGAACCGGGCGCGGCGCCGTGGGGCGGGACATCGGCTCGGTGCTGGCGATCAACACCGCCGGTTGCGTGCTCGGGCCGGTCGTGGCGGCGTTCGTGCTGATCCCGGCGCTGGGCGCGGCCGTCGCGATCGTGGCCGTGGTCACAGTGCCGGTCGCCGCGGCCTGGTACGTCGGGCGGCGGACCGGCGCGCCGGCGCGCTCGCGGCACACCCTGCTCGCGGTGCTCGTGCTGCTGCTCGCGGTCGCGATCTGGCGGCCGCAGATCCGCATCCTGCCGCCCTCGTTCGGCCGTTTCGACCGCGAGGTGCTGTTCTACGACGAGACCGTCGAGGGGACCGTCACGGTGGGGCGGGACCGCGACACCCGCTCGCAGGCCCTCTACACCTACGTCAACAACAGCGCAGTGATCGGCTCGTCCTACGATGCGGTCAAGGTCGTCAAGATGGTCGGGCACTTCCCGTTCCTGGTGCGGCCCGAGCTGCGCGACGTGCTGGTGATCGGCTTCGGCATCGGCGTGACGACCTCGGCCATCGCCGCGCACCCCGAGGTGCGGTCGATCACCTGCGTCGAGCTGGTGCCGGGGTTGAAGGAGGCCGCGACCCACTACCGCGAGCTGAACCGCGACGTGGTCGCCGACCCGCGCCTGACGATCGTGCAGGGCGACGGGCGGCGGCGCCTGCAGGCGTCCGCGCAGAAGTACGACCTGATCTCCTGCGACCCGACGCACCCGGTGCTCGGCTCGGGCAACCTGTACACGCGCGAGTACTTCGAGCTGTGCCGGTCGCGCCTGAACCCCGGGGGTCTGGTGTCGCAGTACCTGCCGCTGCACAAGCTGCGCGCCGCGGAGCTCATGGGTCTGATCGCCACCTTCCACGACGTGTTCCCCGACTGCGCCGTCTGGCTGGGCCACTACCACGCCGTACTGCTGGGCTCGACCGCGCCGTTGCGGGCCGACTTCGGCGAGTGGTCGGCCCGCGCCGCCGCGCTGGGACAGGACCCGACCTTCTATGGCGACCCCTACCACCTGGCCGCGACCCTCGTGCTGGACGGCGCGGCGATCTCCCGGCTGGGCGCGGGCGCCCGGCTCAACACCGACGACCGCTCGTACACCGAGTTCTTCGCCCCGGGCTGCCTGGACGAGGCCAACCTGTCGGCGAACCTGCGCTTCCTGCAGGAGCGTCGCGTCGGCGTCGGTGCGGTCTTCGACGGGATCCCGGATGCGGCCCTCATGGCCCGCTTCGTCGAGGGCAACCGGCTGCTGACCGAGAGCCTGATCCGCCAGACCGGCGGCGATCCCCGCGGGGGCCTGCAGGCCCTGCAGCAGGCCGTCCGGGCCAACCCGGAGGACCAGGAGTACCCGTTCCTGATCCGGATGGCCCGCTGACCCCCGTTGTGTGTTACATTGTCGAGCTCACGCCACGAACCGACCCGAACGCAGGAGAACGTCACGCCAATGACCGGAATGGTGCCCTGGACGACGGCCAAGAGCGAGGAGCTTTACGGTTTCCCCCACTGGGGCGCCGGCTACTTCCACATCAACGAGCGCGGCCACGTCACGGTCACGCCCGACGGGCCGCAGGGCCCCTCCGTCGACCTCGCCGAACTGGTCGAATCGGCCCGCCAGCGCAACATCGAGTTGCCGCTGCTGTTCCGCTTCAACGGCATCCTGCGCCACCGCGTGCGGGCGATCGGCGCGGCCTTCCATGCAGCCATCGCCGAGTACGACTTCCAGGGCAAGTACTGCCCCATCTTCCCGATCAAGGTCAACCAGGTGCGCCACGTCGTGGACGTGATCAACGAGGCGGGCCGGCCGTTCAACATGGGTCTGGAAGTCGGCAGCAAGCCCGAGCTGATGGCCGTGCTGGCGATCCAGGACAACCCCGAAGCCCTGCTGGTCTGCAACGGCTACAAGGACCGCCGTTACATCGAGCTGGCGCTGATGGCCAAGCGGGTCGGGCGGCGCCCGATCATCGTCATCGAGAAGCCGTCGGAGATCGCGCTGGTCCTGGACGTGGCCGGGGAGCTGGGCGTCGAGCCCGAGATCGGGTTCCGCCTGCGCCTGGCCGGCAAGGGCGCGGGCCGCTGGGAGCACAGCGGCGGCGAGCGCGCCAAGTTCGGCCTCACGGTCTCGGAGATCGTGACCGCCCTGGGCTACCTGCGCGAGCGCGGCAAGCTGGACTGCGTGCGGCTGCTGCACTTCCACAACGGCAGCCAGCTGACGGCCATCTCGTCGCTCAAGGTCGGCCTGCGCGAGGCGGCCCAGGTCTACGTCCAGCTGCGCAAGCACTGCCCCTCGCTCACCCACATGGACGTGGGCGGCGGCCTGGCCGTGGACTACGACGGCAGCAAGACGGCCTCGGAGTCGTCGATGAACTACACGGTCGAGGAGTACGCGCGCGACGTCGTCTGGATCATCAAGGAAACCTGCGACCAGACCGGCGCGCCTCACCCGGAGATCGTGACCGAGTTCGGACGCGCGACGGTGGCCCACCACTCGGTGCTGGTCTTCGAAGTGCTGGGCATCGCCAACACCTTCTCGACCCCCTGCGACCCCGAGGCCGTGCTGGCCGCGACCAAGGCGCCGGCCATCGTCAACATGGCGCAGCTGCTGCAGGAGCTTTCGCCCAAGAACATGATGGAGACCCTGCACGACGCCGTCGAACTGCGGCAGGACATCCTGCAGGAGTTCAGCCTGGGGCTGATGTCCATCGAGGACCGCGCCTTCGGTGACCAGGCCTACTGGGCCCTGCTGAACACGATCAGCGGCATGACCGACCAGATGCACTACATCCCCGAGGACCTGCAGCGCCTGCCGGCCCTCTTGACCGACACCTACTTCTGCAACCTGTCGATCTTCCAGTCGCTGCCCGACAGCTGGGCGGTCGACCAGATCTTCCCGATCACGCCGGTCAACCGCCTCAACGAGCGCCCGACCCGCCGCGTCGTGCTGGCGGACATCACTTGCGACTCCGACGGCAAGATCGACCGCTTTCCGGATCTGCGCGAGGTCAAGCGCTACCTGCCCGCCCACACGCTGCGCGACGGCGAGCACTACACCTTCGCGGCCTTCCTGGTCGGCGCCTACCAGGAGATCCTGGGCGACCTGCACAACCTGTTCGGCGACACCAACGCGGTCCACGTCGAAGTCAACGGCCGCGTCGAGTTCACAACCGTGGTGCGCGGCGACTCGGTGCGCCGCGTGCTGAACTTCGTCCAGTACGACAAGGGCGCCCTGGTCGAGCGCTGGCGCACGTCGCTGGAGCACGCCGTCAACCAGAACCGGCTGACCCCGCGCGAGTCGGCCGAGATCCTGCGCACCTACGAGCAGGCCTTCGACGACTACACCTACCTAAAGTAACGGTGGCCAGTATTCGATTATTGCAATGAGCCGCGTTATATTATTTGTAGGGCTTTAAATAATCCCCGATGAACTACAATTCTTTCATTATAATTTAAGCGAGCTTCTCTATTTTGATACCGAAAAATATATCTACCAACATATGGAGTGTTTCCAATTACACTGAATAAATATAATGACTGCACGACAAAATCAAAACTGGTTTGATTGACAAGACCCTTACGTAATTTCTCATTATATGCCTCTTCAAATTCCTTAATTGAAAAGTTCCATTTTCTTAATTGCGAAATCGCATCAAAAATGTGAGAAATATCTGGCAGTATTGCAAATAATTCGTCTGTTAATTCATCCCGCAAATAGTTAGAAAACCCCTTGTCGACTTTCTTAATAACACTGGGTGAAATCACTTTTCCTTCTTCTACTGCATACTGAGCACAATTCTGCAAATATGCTACAAAATCCCGCGGCCTCAAAAGCGTGCTTCTTGCAATAAAATCAAACGTGGGAATTCTATTTCGTCTTCCACCAACTCGAATATGTTTGGATCCAAACAATTTCCCCCAAGCTGCATCAAAAGACATTACCTGGTCGCAATCCGGGTCTAATGCTCTTGAAATTCGAAATGCCATTACCTTTTGTATCTTGTTGTAATCCCAGTTAAGATCAACTTTAAAATCACCCCACTTATTTTTGTCGGAATCCTGGACTAACTCATAAATATCATCACGAAGAAATATTATTGGAAACACACCTGTTGAACCAAAGCCGGGTAAATTCGCCCTTACATCCTGGACAGCCTTGAATAAGCTCGTAATTAATGAGGTGTACTGCTCATATTGGGATGCATTAATAATATCCCTATAGTCCTCATCAAGTGCATCAAATAGTACATAATATGTTGCAGTACCCGCGTAGTGAATAATTAAGTCCTCGAGAAAATCAACCTGGTCAATCCAGCTATTTGGCTCAGCGGTAATATCTTTTCTGGATACCTTAATCGACATGCCAAATAGCGACATTCCAAATTCTTTGCCAACCCATTGTCCGACTCTGCGGCTTAATGGTGAATTATCTTTGTAGAGTGACTCTAGAAGACTTCTAATGTTAGAATCAACGGACTCATTTTTTAGCATCATTCTACATACAGTACTGTAAATTAAGTACTTCCATAAAGTAATAAACTGGTTTGGAGCCGTATACTTAGTATTTTTTTGGCCATATAGTTCATTGAAAGGGAAATTCTTAAATGATAGAGTCTCTGCGAACACATCCGGTTGAGTGATACGATTAAAGTACTCACAAATAGCTGTTTTCCCCGAGCCTTTCCTGCCAATAACAAAGTACTTATCACCTTGCGCAATTTGATCTACTTCGCGGACATGCCAAAAATAACGATCATTGTCTTCTGATTTGGCATCTCGTTTCCAGCGAGATATTTCATCAATAAGTTGTTTTTCTACGAGTTGTGTATCAAGTTCTTCAATATCTTCTGACTCCATATGAGGATCTACTAATACTTCCGAATCTTGTAAGTCTTGACCATTATGAGTAGATTCGCTAAGATCATCGATTTCTATATTGATCGCCCGAATGCCCCTCGGTCCAGTTGTGGTATTAAAGCGTACTGTTGATCCAAGAATTAAATCATCAGTTATTGGATGAACAAATTCAGAGGCGTGGAAAAAGAGACGCTCTCCGTTATTAGTTGATATAAATCCGTACTTACCATTCTTTATCCATGTAATAATTTTTCCCGATAACACAATTATCTCCCTTTATTCTAAAACGTTAATATGTTTGATGGTTTGACCATTGGCATGCTACCAATGCATTATGATTATGGCAAGAAGAATTCACAATGAATAGCATTTTACCGTAACAATGATGTCACCATAGCTTCATGCTAATGACAAAATTCAATTAGCTATTGACGAATTGCGACCACTAATGTCGATATTGTTGCATAACCAATACATTACCACATGTCGAGCAAATATAATAATTACAAAAAACATTAACTAATCATGTAAAATAATTGGACCGCTTTAATACCGCTATGTGCAGGCAGAATTGTTGATAAAGCATCCTACAAGTGGATGGGCCCCGACCGATGCCGGTCGGGGCCTTAACATACTAGTTTTCAGTTAACGCAGTGCCTCATATCACTTCAGCAGCGTCATCTTGCGGACGCTCGAGCGGCCGTCCGCGTCGATCCGGTAGAAGTACGTGCCCGACGGGTGCTCCGCGGCGTCCCAGCGCAGGCTGTGGGCGCCGGCGCCGTACTGGCCGTCGGCCAGGGTGGCCACCGTCCGGCCCTTCACGTCGAACACCCGGACCAGCACGCGCGATGCGGCCGGCAGGCTGAACTCGAACGTGGTGGAGGGGTTGAACGGGTTCGGGCGGTTGCGGCCCAGCGCGAACGGGGCCGGCAGGGCCTTGTCCGCCGCGGCCTCGTCGGCCGGGGCGGCCGCCAGCGCCGCGGTGTAGCCGCGGAACACGATCTCGTCGATGTAGACGTCGTCGTTGTTGTCGCCGGCGTCGCACATGAAGCGCAGTTTGGCGTTTGTCGGGTACGCGTAGGTCGCGCGCGGGATCGTCACGGTCTTGCTGTAGAACGTGTTGTTGACGAAGTCGGTGCCGGCCTTGTAGGTGGCCACGGTGACCCAGGCCGTCCCGTTGTAGTACTGCACCCAGAAATCCTCGCCGGTCTCCATGCTCACGGCCTTGAACCAGAAGCTGACCTCGAGGTTCGAGTAGCCGGACACGTTCTTGTTGGCCGTGTGGTAGAACGACGACGCGGTGCCGCTGTTGTCCTGGATGTTGGCCGCGGCGGCGCCCTGATGGGCGTGGGTCGTGCCGGTGTAGCGCAACATGTCGACGCCGCCGTCGGTGTAGCTCCCCATGCCGGTCTCGAAGTTGTCCGAGGTGATGGTGGTCCAGGTTCCCGACGACGTCGTGACGACGATGTACCCGGTCTTGGTCTCGCCGTCGGAGCCGGCGCTGTTGGTCGCGGTCAGCGTGACGGTGTAGGTGCCGGCCGTCGCGTAGGTGTGGCTGGGGTTCTTCAGCGTCGAAGTGCCGCTGTCGCCGAAGTTCCAGCTCCAGCTCGTGGGCGTGTTGGTGGACAGGTCGGTGAAGACGACCGCCAGGGGCGCGGCGCCCGTCAGCGGCGTCGCCGAGAAGTTGGCGACCGGCGCAACCGGCGTCGTGCCGCCGCCGACGGCCGCGGCGGCGTCGACCATGCCGAAGCCCGCGTAGCGGTCCCAGCCGGCCGCGGATTCGGCCGAGACGATGTCCTGGGCGGTGGACGTCAGCTGGGCGCGGATCTGGGTCGGGGTCCAGGTCGGGTTCTTCGAGACGATCAGGGCGCAGACGCCCGCCGCGTACGGCGTGGCGCAGCTGGTGCCGTTGAAGAAGGGCTCGTAGTCGCCCGAGCGGTAGCCGCCGCTGCCGCCGATGTCGGTGGTGGGCAGGATGGTCGGGGCGAGGACGTCCACGGCGCCGGCCGCGTTCATCGTCGTCGTGCCGTAGTTCGAGCCCCACCAGCGCTCGCCGTCGCAGGTATAACCGCGGGGATCGGTCGACACGCCGGGGTTGACCTCGCCGCTGCTGCTCGAGCTGCGCTTGCGTTCGCCGCAGGGGGAGGCCGCGCCGACGCCGATCACGTTGGCGTGGATGGCCGGGTAGCTGATGGTGCTCTTGTTCTCGTTGCCGGTCGCGGCCAGGATCGTGCAGCCCGCGTTGTAGGCGTAGACGATAGCCGTGTTGGTGGCCGAGTCGCTGCTGATGGCGGCGCCGAGGCTCATGCTGACGATGTCGGCGCCGTGATCGGCCGCGTAGTAGAGGGCGTTCTGGATCGACGAGAAGTACATGCTGCCGGCGTTGTCGGCGACCTTCAGCGGCATGATGCTGACGCCGGCGGCGATGCCGGCGCAGCCGATCGAGTTGTTCATCGAGGCGACCACGCCGGCGCAGCAGGTGCCGTGGCCGGCGGCGCTGCTGTTGTCGTCGGGGTTGCTGTCGTTGCTGCCGTAGTCGTAGCCGGTGACCAGGCGCAGGTCGGGGTGGTCGATGTCCACGCCGCTGTCGATGATGGCCACGACGACGCTGCTGCTGCCGTAGCCCTGAGTGCCGTTCCAGGCGGCCTCGGCGTTGGCGTCGAAGCCCACGGTGCCGACGGTGGTGGACAGGGTGTGGTCGTAGGTGCCGCCCCAGTCCAGGCCGGGCAGCTGGGCGGTGTTGTTGTGGCCCCAATGGCTGGCGTAGAGGGGATCCGCGGGGACGGCGGCCGGGAAGGCCACCCAGTCCAGGGACACGGCCTCGACCGACGGGTCCCGTCCGAGCGTCTCGGCCACGTCGGCCATGTCCTGCTTCGTCTCGAAGCGGAACATGAACCAGCGATCGACGCCGAGGTCCGCCGCCTTGGCGGCGTCGGCCGGCAGGTCGTAGGGGCGCTCGACGGTGCGCACGCCGGCGGCGGCGGTCAGGGCGTCGAGCGACGCAATCCCGGTCGCGGCGCGCGGGGAACGGGCCCCCCTGTCGAGCAGCATGTGCAGCTGCGAGGCGGCCAGGGCGTCGGGCGTGAGCTGCACGAGCAGGCGGTCCGGGGCGTAGATCTCGACCTCCTTCGCCTGCGGAACGAAGCCGTCCTGTACGGGGACGAAGGCCCGCGTGGCTGCGGCGAAGCCGGGCGAGGCGAGCAGGAGGATCAGGGCGAGCAGGGCGAATGTCGTGGCGAGAGTTTTCCGTGGCATCGTCACTCCTGTCGGTGAAACGTGAGGAGCGTGCGCAGGGGTCGGCCTCCAGGGCGCCGTCCGTGCAAGAGGCGACGCCACCGACCGCAGACGAGTCTAGCAGAGGGGGGGAAGCAGGGAGGATACAAAATTCGGTGTGATCGTATTAACGTCCGCGGGCGTCACCGGTAGAACCGGTTGATCTCCTCCATGACGGAGCGCAGGAGTTCGGCGGGCGGGTCGCCGGCGGCGGCCTTGGCGTCGTCGAAGCGGTACTTGCGGGTCGACAGGGGCAGGATCTCGTGGACGTCGTCCCCGAAGATGAAGGCGTGGTTGACGTAACTCGAGGCGACGTATGCGCGCGGTCCGGACGTCGCGTCGAACAGGTCGCGCCCGTTCGCATAGTCGCGGGGATCGGTCGTGCAGCCGAAGTAGCGGGTCAGCAGCGTCGGCGGGATGTCGGCGAGCGAGGTGCGGTGCGTGTGGACGGCCGGCGCGCGGTCCGGAAACCGGATGATCAGCGGCACCTGCACCTGGTACTTCGTGTAGTTGGTGCCGTGGCCCCAGAAGTTGGCCCGGTCGTCGTTGAAGGCCTCGCCGTGGTCGGTCGTCACGATGACGATGGTCTTGTCGAGCAGGTCGAGCGCCCGCAGTTCGTCCAGGACCCGGCCGACCATCATGTCGGTGTAGCGCACGGCATTGCGGTAGTCGTTCAGGTAGGGGGCCGGGTCGGTGTCCGCGTTCATGAACGCCATGTTGATGTTCTTGGACGGCTTGTCGAACTCGTACTCGGGCGGGTAGCAGTAGTCGTAGTGCGAGGACTTGTAGAAGGCGAGGCCGAAGAACGGGCCGCCCCGGGCCGCCTGCTCCCGCAGGAAGCCGAGGAAGCCCTCGGTCAGGTCGACGTCCATCTCCGGGACGTTCCTGCCCGCGAAGTCCTCGTGCAGCTCGATGCCCCGGAACATCGTGTCCTGGATCTTGTGGCGCCCGAACTTGGAGCGGGCGTAGAGGGCGCAGGCGTAGCCGCGCCCGGTCAGGGCGTCGATGAGCACGGGGTTGTCGATGCGCGCACTGTTGGCCTTGACCGCCGCCCAGTAGGTCGGGTGCAGGCCGTAGAAGATGCCGAAGATGCCGGCGGTGGTCTGGTTGCCGGTGCTGAGGTTCTCCGTGAAGACCGACGACTCCAGCGACAGGCGGTGGATGTTCGGCGTCACGTCCGCGTCCATCGCATCGAAGCGCCAGCTCTCCAGCAGGATCACCACGAGGTTCGGCGGGCTCGGGGCCGCGGCCGGGTCGTAGGTCATGGGGGCCAGCGGGTAGGTGAGCGACGAGGTCGACTCCTCCAGCACGACGGCGTCCTCGTCCATCGCGAAGGGCAGCAGGTCGCCGTACTTGTCGGCGTTGCGGTGCGAGGTGAACGGCACGTAGAAGGGCAGGTTCGGCGTCAGCGCGGTGACGCGGCTGTCGTTCTCCTGGTAGGCCACGATGTGCAGGATCTGGCTGGCGGTCATCGCCAGCAGGGCCGCGGCCCAGATCGCCGGCGCCAGTCGGCGCGGCGGCCGCAGCCGCCCCGACAGCCTCAGGATGCCGAACTCCAGGAGCAGGATGGCGGCCAGCGCCGCGGCCGCGGTGGCCACCGACGAGTCGGGCAGGCCCAGACCCGCGAAGTCCCGGACCAGGTACTCCATCCAGAAGAAGTCGATGTGGATCCGGATGACCCCGTAAGCCACGGCGTCCAGCAGCAGGTAGTAGACGTAGACCGCCACGATCAGCGTCGTCGCCGGCGCGACGGCCCGCCGCACCGGCAGCAGCAGCAGGAACACCGCGCCGAGCACCACCAGCAGCGGCAGCACGTACCAGCCCGCCAGCACGGTCGCCGCGTAGGCCGCCGTCAGCGCCGTGACGTCGACGCCCCGCAGATCCCACAACAGGCAGCCCCAGATCAGCGGCAGGTTCAGCAGCACGATCAGCAGCGAGCGCGTGTAGGTCGCGCCGATCGCGGCGGGAATCTTCGGGGGGAATTTCATCGTCGAACGGCGATCTTTCGTTGAAACGGACGCAACTTCATACCCGTGGCCGCGAACATATCCCCTGCCCGCAGCCCCGAGCTATGATAGGTTGTCCCGAGAAGGACGCAATCGGCGATTTCCGCCGATCTGCCCGATCCAGGAGGCGCTCATGCTGTCGATGACCCGTTATCGTTCCGCGATCGTGCTGATCGCTTGTGCCCTGTTCGCCGCGGCGGCGTCCGCCGCCGATCTGCCGGCCTACAAGCCGGACACCAACGTCACGCGCGCGCAGGTGCCCGACGTCTACAAGTGGGACCTGACGCCGCTGTTCCCGTCGGCGGAAGCCTGGGAGACCGCGCGCGTGGGACTGCAGTCGGAGATCGGCGGTCTGGCCGCCTTCCAGGGGCGCCTGAAGGACCCGAAGGCCCTGCGCGACTGCCTGGCGCTCTACTTCTCGCTCCACGACCGCGTCAGCCACGTGCAGCAGTACGCCAACCTGGCGCTGGACACGGCGCTGACCGACGAGACGGCCCAGGCCCGCTCGCAGCGCGGCCTGGCCCTGCTGGACGAGCTGACCGCGGCCTCCGGCTTCATCCGGGCCGAGGCCCTGGCCCTGGACGCGGCGGCACTCGAGAAGGCCTACGCCGCCAAGGACGGGCCGGCCGCGTACCGCAGCTACCTGGACAACCTGGGACGGCGGCGCGACCGGGTGCTGGACCCGCAGGCCGAGCGCGTCCTGCAGCTCGCGGGCGACAATCTCTGGGCCGAGATCGACCTCAACGAGATCACCAGCAGCGTGGAGGAGTCCTTCCAGGCGCTGCTGTCGGACATCCCCTGGCCCGTCGTCCACGACGCCGAGGGCAAGGAGGTGCAGCTGACGCTGTCGAACTATTCCCGCTTCCGCCTCTCGCCCGACCGCGCGGTGCGCGCCGAGGCCGTCGGAGCGTTCCTGGCCACGCTGCGGCAGTTCCAGCACGTCTTCGCCGCCACGCTGGGCGGGCAGTGCGAGCTGGACGTCATGTACGCGCGCGCCCGCGGCTACGACACCGCGCTCGAGGCGTACCTGGACAAGGACGGCCTGCCGGTCGCCGTCCACGACAACCTGATCACGGCGGTGAACGCCAACCTCGCGCCCCTGCACCGCTACATGGAGCTGCGTCGCAAGGCCCTGGGCCTCGAGGACCTGCGCCTGCACGACCTGTACGTGCCGATGGCCGCGGCCGCGCAGAAGGAGGTCCCCTTCGCCGACGCCCTGGCGATCCTGCCGGCCGCCCTGGCGCCGCTGGGCCCGCAGTATGTGGCGATGCTCATGGAGGGGATGGATCCCCGCAACGGCTGGATCGACGTCTACCCCAGCGACGACAAGGAGAGCGGGGCCTTCTCGGCCAACGTCTACGGGCGCCACCCGTACGTGAAGATGAACTACCAGGACGGCCTGGACGACCTCTCGACCCTCGCGCACGAGTACGGCCACGCCCTGCACAGCTGGCTCGCGATGGAGAACCAGCCCTACCACAGCTCCCGCTACGTGCCGTTCCTGGCTGAGATCGCCTCGACCTGCAACGAGGCGCTGCTGACGGACTACCTGGCCGCGCGCGCCGTCGACCCGCAGGAGCGGGCCGGCCTGCTGGTCGAGGAGCTGGAGGGCATCCGCACCACGATCTACCGCCAGACCCTCTTCTCGGAGTTCGAGCGCAAGGTGCACGGCTTCGTCGAGACCGGCACGCCGGTCACGGCGTCGCTGCTGGACGCGACCTACCGCGAACTCGTGCAGCGCTATTACGGGCCGGGCTACACCCTGGGCGAGGACGACGGCCTGGAGTGGGCCTACATCCCGCACCTCTACTACAAGTACTACGTCTACAGCTACGCGACGGGCCTGAGCTGCGGCATCGCCATCGCCGAGAACGTCAAGGCGAACGGGCAGACCGCGGTCGACGGCTACCTGGAGATGCTCGAGGGCGGCTGCAGCGAGCCGCCGCTGGCGCTGCTGCAGAAGGCGGGCGTGGACCTGACGCGTCCCGACGCCATCGAGTCGGCGCTGGGCAAGTTCGACCGCGGCGTGACGGAGCTGGCGAGGCTGATGGGCATCGAACTGTAACCGGTCGCCGCCACGGGAAAGGGCCCCGCCTCCGCCGGAGACGGGGCCCTTCGTCTGTCCAGAACAGCGTCTACCGCGGCCGCCGCGACCGCACCGGATCGGCCGGCTGCGGCAGGAGCTCGATGGCCGCGCCCGGCAGCAGGTCGAGCGCCGCGCGCACCGCCGCCTCGAGCTGCAGATCGCGGCCCTCGCGCGCCGCGGCGGGCGTATCCTCGACCTCGATGTCGGGGGCGACGCCCTCGCCCTCGACCGCCCACTTCCCGTCGGTGTCGTAGAAGCCGCCGCGCGGGGCGGTGATGAAGCCGCCGTCGATGAGCCCGGGCACGTCCCAGATGCCGACCAGGCCGCCCCAGGTCCGCGTGCCCACCAGCGGGCCGATCCCCAGCTTGCGGAACATGTAGGGGAGCATGTCGCCGCCCGAACCGGCCATCTCGTTGATCAGCAGCACCTTCGGGCCCCAGATGGCGGCGTTGGGCGCGGTGAACGGCTGGCGTCCGCCCACCGGGTTGTTGAAGTAGCCCAGCAGCTTGCGGTTCATGACGTCGACCATGAGGTCGGCGATGGAGCCGCCGTGGTTGTAGCGCTCGTCGATCACGGCGCCCCGCTTGTCCTGCTGGGCGAAGTAGCCGCGCAGGAAGGCGGCGTAGCCTTCCTGGCCGGTGTCGGGGATCCAGACGTAGGCCAGCTTGCCGCCGGACAGCTCGTCGACGCGGCGGCGGTTGTCCTCGATCCAGACCCGCTGGCGCAGCGGCTCCTCGTCGGCGACCGGCACGACGGTCACCTTGCGCGCGCCTTTGAGATCGGGCTTGTCGTTGAGCGTCAGGATCGTCTGGCGGTCGGCCTTGCGGTCGAACAGGCTGTAGGGACTCATGTCCGCCGTGAGTTCGACGCCGTCGACCTCGAGCAGGTAGTCGCCCACGCGCGCGTCGATGCCGGGACCGCTCAGCGGCGCCCGCAGCTCCGGGTTCCAGTTCTCGCCCGTGTAGATCCGGCGCAGGCGGTAGCGGCCGTTTGCGATCTCGAAGTCGCAGCCCAGCAGCCCGACCGGCACGGTCTCGACCTCGGGCTCGTCGCCGCCGCCGGTGAACGAGTGGCCGATGCTGGTCTCGCCGCCGAGGATGTCCAGCACGTAGGTGAGGTCGGCGCGGTGGCGCACGTGCTCGACCCAGGGCGCGTAGGCGCGGTAGGCCCAGTCCAGGTCCAGGCCGTGGACGTTCTTGACGTAGAAGAAGTCGCGCTGGAAGCGCCAGGCCTCGCGGAAGATCTGCCGCCACTCCGCGGCCGGGTCGACCTTCATGCGCAGGCCCGAAAGGTCGAGGTCGCCCTTGCCCTCCTCGGCCTTGCCGTCGGCGCCGGTCAGGAGGAATTTTTCGCCGGGCTTGGCCTGCAGGAGCTTCTGGCCGTCGGCCGACACGCGGTAGGCGAGGATCCCCTCGGTGAGCTTCGTGGTCTCGCGCTTCTCCAGGTCGTAGGCGTGCAGCGTCAGCCCCGGCTGGTTCGGGACATTCTCGGCGTAGAAGAACGTACCGGCGGCGCCGGCGACCAGCCGCTCGTAGTTGCGGGGCGGCACGTCCAGCGCGACGATCCGCTGGTCGAGGCCGGCGAAGTCGATGCTGACGACGACGTCGTCCTGCTTCGCCTCGTCCTTCTTGTCGTCATCCTTCTTGCCCTCGTCCTTCCCATCCTTGTCCTCGGCCTCCGGTTCCTCGTCGTCGCTCTGGGGCTTCAGGGGCGAGGGCTCGTCCTTGTCCAGCACCGCCAGGTAGAGCGAGCGGTTCAGCGGCTGGTTGTAGGAGCTCATGTCCAGCCAGCCGACGTTCAGGCCGTAGTCGGTGCTGGCCAGGAACGCGAGGTACTTGCCCGAGGCGTCCCAGGCCGGCGACAGGGCGTCCGCCAGGCCGTCGGTGATGCGGGTCGACTTGCCCGTCTCGAGCGAGTACACGCACACGGTGCTGAACTGGCTGGTCAGACGCTTGGTGTAGGCGATCCAGCGCGAGTCGGGCGACCAGACCGGGGCGATGTGGCGCTCGGGGTGGGCGAACCCCTCGTCGTCGATGCGGGTCAGCTTGCCGGAGGCCGCATCCACGACCCACAGCACGCGGTCGGCGTCGCCGAAGGCCAGGTGCTTGGAGTCCGGCGACCAGCGGGGCGTGTAGTAGAACGTGGGGTCCGGCAGCTTCACCGTGCGCCGGTTCCCGCCGAACTGGTCGGCGATCACCAGTTCGTATTCGCCGCTCTCGTCGGAGAACCAGGAGATCAGGCGGCCGTCGGGCGACCAGGCCGGGGCGCGGTCGGCGGCGCCCGGGCTGTTGGTGAGGTTGCGGATGTCGCCCTTTTCGGCCGGCACGGTGAAGATCTCGCCGCGCGCCTCGAAGGCCACGCGCTTGCCCGCCGGCGAGAGGGCCATGTCGGCGATCAGCTTCGCGACGTCCTCCCAGTGCGGCCGGGCTCCGGGGAAGTCGCCGCTCAGGGTCACCGTCAGGGGGAGGGGCTCGCCGCCAGCGGCGTCCAGCGCGTAGAGCCGGCCGCCGTTCTCAAAGACGAGACGGCCGGCGCCGCCGCCGAGGTTCTTGCAGTCGAATTCCTTGAAGTGCGTCCGCTGGGTCAGCGCGCCGGTGGCGACGTCGTAGGCCCAGACGTTCATGGCCAGGTCGCGGTCGCTCAGGAAGAAGATCGTGCCGCCGAGCCAGACCGGAGCGAGGTCGTTGCTGCCGTCCCAGGGCAGCTTCGTCACCGCGAGCGTGGCGAGGTCGACGACGCGGACGGGCTGGGCCTGCCCGCCGCGGTAGTTGCGCCACTCGGCCTCCCAGGGCTCGACCAGCTGGTAAGCCAGGCGCTTGCCGTCGGGCGAGAGCGCGCCGGCGGCGGCGCGGGGCAGGGGCAGCGCCTCGGGCAGGCCGCCCCGCAGGCCGATGGTCATCAGCTTCGGCTGCGACCGCGGCACCGTCTCGCGCCCCGACGCGAACACCACGCGGGAACCGTCGGGGGTCCAGCCGCGCACGAGGTCGTCGCCCGGGTGCCAGGTCAGGCGCCGCGGCTCGCCGCCCTCGACGCCGACCACGTAGACGTCGAGGTTGCCGTCGTACTTCCCGGAGAACGCGATCTGCCGGCCGTCGGGCGAGAACTTCGGCGCGGCCTCGAAGCCGTCGAAGGTGGTCAGGCGGCGGGCCTCGCCGCCGTCGCGGTCCGCGAGCCACACGTCGCCGGCGTGGACGAAGGCGACCATTTCGGCCGAGATGTCGGGCATGCGCAGCAGGCGGGCCTCTGCCGCGGCGGCGGGACCGGCCGCGGCGGTCGCGCAACACAGCAACGCGAGCGTCAGTCGTCTCATGCGGAACTCCTCCGGATCGGGTGAATTCGGTCAGTCATGGGAGTCGGGGATCACCGGCGCGGCGGCCGGAGGCCGCCGGCTCAGCCGCCGGAGCAGACCGCCCAGGATCGAGAACATGTCCTCGGACAGGGTCGCGGTGGCGGGCAGGAGCACCGACGTCAGGAAGGTGCTGACGAACAACCCGCCCATGATCACCAGGGCCATCGAGTAGTAATAGACGCCGCCCAGCGACGGTTTCTGGATCACCATCGGCAGCAGGCCGAGCAGCGTGGTCAGGGCGGTCATCAGGATCGGGCGAAGCCGCTCGCGCCCGCCGCGCACCATCGCCTCGGAGCGGTCCATGCCGCGGCGGCGGTACTGATTGATGTGCTCGAGCATGACGATGCCGTTGTTCACCACGATGCCGATCAGCAGCAGCAGCCCGATCGCCGCCGGCTGGTCGAAGTCCGTGCCGGTCAGGTGCAGCGTCCAGGCGGCGCCGGCCACGGCGAAGGGCAGCGAGATCATCAGCGCCAGGGCCTGGCGCGCCGATTCGAAGAGGCCGGCCATCACCGCGAACACCAGCAGCAGCGCCAGCAGCAGGTTCGTCAGGAATTCCTGCGACTGCTCCTGGCGGCGCTCCTGCCAGGCCCCGAAGGTCCAGGAGTAGCCGTAAGGGAAGACGATGCCTTCCATCGCGGCGGCGATCTGCGGCATGAAGCGGTCGCTGGTGCCCTCATCGAAGCGGGCTCCCACCCAGACGCTGGTGCGCCGGTTGTCGCGTTCGATGCGCTCGCGGCCGGGCTTCTGGACGAAGTCGGCGACGGCGGCCAGGGGCACCCGGTCTCCGCCGGCGGTCATCAGCGGCAGGTTCGACAGCTGCGACAGGCTCTCGGTCTTCTGCTCCTCGAGGGTCAGGCGCATCTCGCGCTCGCCGTCCTCGGTGCGGAAGCGCGGCAGCCGCCGGCCGCGGTAGGTGAGGCCCACGACGTCGGCCACCTGGTCGGGCGCGACCGCGTACCTGGCGATCAGCTCGCGGTCCGGCTCGATGTGCAGCTCCTGCTGGGCCTCCTGCTGGCGCGCGCCCACGTCCAGCAGGCCGGGGATCGCGGCCACCCGCTGGGTGGCCTCCTCCGCCAGCTGCATGAGCACCTCGGTGTCCTCGCCCACGAGCTGGAAGGCGACGCGCCGGCCGCCGCCGTGGCGCCAGCCCTGGCCTTCCTCCTGCACGTTCAGGCGCACGCCCGGGATCTCGGGCAGCAGGCCGCGCAGCGTGCTGCGCACGCGGGCGATGTTCGCGGCGTCGGCCTTGCCCTCCTCCAGGTAGACGCGGGTCATGCTCCAGTTGTCGGTCCAGAAGCTGTAGATCGAGCGCGCCATCAGCTCGGTGCGGTGCGGGTCGAGGCTCTGCTCCACCCGTGTGATGAGGTCTTCCTTGCGCTCGAGGCTCAGCTCCTCGCTGTAGTCGTAGTTGATCTGGACGAACAGCTCGGTGTTCGAGGTGTCGAAATTCATCTCGAGGTGCGTGAAGGGGTAGACCGCCGAGGCGATCACGGCCAGGCCGATCACCGGCGCCAGCCAGCGGCGCCGCAGGACCCGCCGCAGCAGCGACACGTAGCCGTGCTCCAGACCGGTCATCCAGCGGCTGCGCGGGCGCGGCGCGGAGCGGATGTACCAGGCGGTCGCCAGCGGGATCAGGGTCTGGCTGATGAACAGCGAGGCCAGCAGGGCCAGGCAGACCGTGATCGCCAGCTCCTTGAGGTAGACGTTCATCTCGCTGGGCTTGTTGAAGATCAGCGGGATGAAGACGATGACCGAGGTGAGCGTGGCGGCGGTGACCGCGTTGGCGACCTCGCGCGCGCCCGCGCGCGACGCGGTCAGGCGGTCGGCGCCCTCCTCGCGGTGCCGGAAGATGTTCTCCATGACCACGACGGCGTTGTCCACCAGCATGCCGACGCCCACGATCAGCCCCAGCAGCGTCAGCGTGTTGAGCGACTTGCCCTGGGCCCAGATGATGCCGCAGGTCACGATCAGCGAGAACGGGATGCACAGCACCGCGATGACGGTGGTCGAGACGCGCCGCAGGAACAGGAAGAGGACCGCCGCGGCCAGGACCGCCCCGAAGATCCCGGTGAACGTCAGGTCGCCCAGGGTCTTGCGGATCTCCGCGCCCTGGCTGAACCAGACCAGGAAGTTGACGTCCTGCAGCTCGGGGTCGTCTCCCATGCGCGCGATGGCGGCCGCCAGCGCGTCGCAGACCTCGACGGTGTTGGCGCGCGACTCCTGCGAGACGCTCACGCCGACGGCGAAGTGGCCGTCGAGGTGGCGCCCGTATTCCAGGGGCGGTTCCTGGTAGACGACGTCGGCGACGTCGGACAGCCGCAGCCCGTCGGCGCGCAGCGGCAGGGCGCGGATTTGCTCCACCGTGGACAGGGTGCCGACGGTGCGCAGGGTCCAGCGGGCGTCGCCCTCGACGATCCGGCCCAGGGACTGGTCGAAGTTGCCCGTGCGCAGGCGGCGCGACACGTCGCGCACGTCCATGCCGTGCAGCTCGAGGTCGGCCAGGCGCAGGTTGATGCGCACCTCGCGCGGGTTGACCCCGTCGAGCCGGACCTGGGCCACGCCGGGCACGCGCTCCAGCGGCCGGATGATCTTGCGCTCGAGCAGGTCGTAGCTCTCGCTGAGGTCGCGCGGCGAGCTGAGGCGGCCCTCCAGGATCGGCGACTCCGAATCGCGCGAGTCCCAGCTCGTGCTGACCTGGATGTCGCCGAGGTCCTCGGGCAGGTCGCCGCGGATGCGGTCGATCCGCTCCCAGACCTCGGTGCGGGCCAGGTGCAGGTCGGCGCCCCAGTCGAAGCCGAGCCGGATGCGGCCGCCGTCTCCGTCGCAGCTCGACCACATGCTCTGCAGCCCCTTGACCGAGCCCAGCACGTCCTCGACCGGCCGCACCACCATGCGCTCGACCTGCTCGGGCGAGGCGTTCTCGTAGGGGAGCTGCACGAACAGCTCGGGTTCCTGGATGTCCGGCATGAACGCCAGCGGCAGGCGCGTCAGGGCGACCACTCCGAGCAGCACGATGCTCGCGAGCAGCATCAGCACCGAGACGGGCCGCTTGATGGCGATTTCCGGCAGCGTCATGCGTGCGGTCCCTTCTCGCGCCTAGCGCTCGTCGCCGATGCGCGACGGCACGGCGAGGTAGGCGGACGGTATCACCAGCAGCGTCAACAGGGTGCTCAGCAGCAGTCCGCCCGCCACGGTGATCGCCAGCGGCGAGCGCAGTTCGGCCCCCTCGCCCCAGGCCAGGGCCATGGGCAGCAGGCCCAGGACCGTCGTCAGGGTCGTCATCAGGATCGGCCGCAGGCGCAGGTGCGCGGCGCGGACGATCGCTTCTTGCTTCGGCACGCCGGCGCGTCGCAGGCCGTTGACGGCGTCGACCAGCACGATGGCGTTGTTGACCACGATGCCCACCAGCATCACCACGCCGATCAGGACGATGACGGTGACGGGCGTGCCGGTCAGCAGCAGCGCCGCCACCACGCCGATCAGGGCCATGGGGATCGTGAACAGCACCAGCAGCGGGTGCAGGAACGACTCGAAGGTCGCCGCCATGACCAGGTAGACCAGGAAGACGGCCAGCAGGATCGCGAAGCGCAGGCTGCCGAAGCTGACCTGCATTTCGCGGTTCTGGCCGCCCAGCTCGATGGTCAGGCCCGGCGGCGGCGCCAGGCCGGCCAGCGCGGCGCGCACGTCGGTGACGGCCGCCCCCAGGCTGCGCCCCTCGACGTTCGCCGAGACGACGGCGGCCCGCTGCTGCTGCAGGCGGTGGATCTCGGCCGGGCCGCGGTCCTCGGTCACCTGGGCCACGGATGTCAGGCGCAGGGAGGTGCCGTCCGGGCCGGGCAGCGCCAGGTTGCGCACGTCCTCGACCGTCCGGCGGTCGCTCTCGCGATTGCGCAGGCGGATGTCGATCTGCCGGTCCTCCTCCTTGAAGCGCGTCGGCACCACGCCCTGGACGCGGTTCTTGAGCGTCTCGGACAGCACGCCCATGTCGAGGCCCAGGGCGGCCAGCCGCTCGCGGTCGAACACCACCTGCAGCTCGGGGTTGCCCGCCTCGAGCGACGAGCGCACGTCGACCAGGCCGGGCACCGCCTCCAGCCGCGCGGCGATCTCCAGCGAGTGCGCCCGCAGGTCCTCGAGGTCGTCGCCGAAGACGATCACCTCGATGGGCGTCTTGAGGGTGAAGTAGGACGGGCGGCCGAAGCGCGCCTCGAGGTCGGGGAGGTCGGCGAAGGCGGCGCGCATCCGGTCGGCGACGGCCGCCTCGGCGGTGTCGTCTCCGCGGTCCTCCATCACCACGTTGAGCTGGCCGAGGTTCTCGGCCCGCGTGTTCACCGACAGCCCGCCCGAGACCAGCCGGCTGCCGACCGTCGCGTAGCTGACCGCGACGGCGGGCTCGGCGGCGGCCGCCCGCTCCATGATCTGCAGGGCGCGATCCGTCGCCGCGAGCGAGGCTCCCTCCGGCAGGGTGGCTTCGAAGAAGAATTCGCCCTCGCTCAGCTGGGGGATCAATTCGGTCTGCAGCAGCGGCAGCGCGGCCATGGACAGGGCGAACAGGCCGAAGCCGGCCGCGAGCGTCAGCCACTTGCGGCGCAGGGAGGCGCGCAGCAGGACGTCGAAGCGGCGGGAGATGCGGCCCATGGTCATCACGGCGGCGGGCGGGGTCGCGAACTCGTCTTCCTGCGGGCCGGTGGCGGCATTCTCCCGCCGCCGTTCGGCTTCGCTCGGCAGCCTGGACCCCGCCGCGCTCAGCATGGGGATCAGCGTGATGGCGACCACCAGCGAGGCCAGCAGGCTGCAGGTCACCGTCAGGGCCTGGTCGCGGAACAGCTGCCCGGCGATGCCCTCGACGAACACGATCGGCACGAACACCGCGACCGAGGTCAGGGTCGAGGCGGTCACCGCGGCGGCGACCTCCGAGGTGCCGTCCACCGCCGCGCGGTAGAGGGTGGCGCCGTCGCGGCGCCGGCGGTAGACCGCCTCGAGCACCACGATGGAGTTGTCCACGAGCATGCCGATGCCCAGGGTCAGCCCGCCCAGCGACATGACGTTCAAGGTGATGTCGAGCTCGTACATGGCGACGAAGGTCGCCACCACCGAGATCGGGATCGAGGTGGCGATGATCAGCGTGCTGCGCAGGTCGCGCAGGAACAGCATCAGCACCAGGATCGCGAGCAGGCCGCCGACCAGGGCGGCGTCGCGCACCTCGTCCACGGACTGCTGGATGAAGTGCGACTGGTCGAACAGCACGGTCAGCTGCGTGCCCGGCGGCAGCTTGCCGTCCTGCCAGGCCGCGAGGCGCTCGCGCAGGCGCTTGGCCACCGTCACGGTGTTGGCGTCGCCCTCCTTGTAGAGGGAGATCTCCACCGACTCCGCGCCGTCGACCCGCGTGATCTCCTCGCGCTCCTTGCTGCCGCGCCGCACCTCCGCCACGTCGCCGATGCGCACCACGCCGCGCTCGTCGCGCTGCACGATCAGGTCGGCGATCTCCGCGACGTCGTCGTACTCGTTGATCGTGCGGATCAGGAACTGGTCGTCGCGGCCGCGCAGGGCGCCGCCGGGCAGGTTGACGTTGCCCACGCCCAGCACCTGCCGCACCGCCTCGAGCGGCAGGCCCAGCGCCGCGAGGCGGTCCTGGTCGACGTCGACCTGGATCTCCTCCTCGAAGCCGCCCTTGACCTGCGCCGCGGCCACGCCCTTGAGCGTCTCGAAGTCCTGCTTGAGCTGCTTGTCGGCCAGCCGGCGCAGGGCGGTCAGGTCGTCGCTGCCCGAGAGCGCGAGCCGGATGATGGGGTCCAGGCTCGGGTCGTAGCGCAGCACGACGGGGTCGGTGGTCTCGGCGGGCAGGACCAGCCGGTCGAGCTTCTCGCGGACCTCCATCGACAGCAGGTCCATGTCCGCGCCCCACTCGAACTCGAGCGTGACCTCCGACATGCCGGGCCGCGACACCGAGTGGATCGACTGCAGGCCGCGCAGCACGCCGACGGATTCCTCGACCGGCCGCGTGACGAGGTTCTCCACCTCCTGGGGCGCCGTGTCGGGGAACTCGGTCCGCACCGTGAGCGAGGGGTAGGTGATGTCGGGGAACAGCTCCAGCGCCAGGCGCCCGTAGGCCACGACCCCGAAGACGATGATCGCCAGCGCCGCCATCACGACGCTGACCCGGCGGCGGACGGCGAGATCGACGAGCGCGCGCATCAGGAGCCGGCCCCCTCGGCGAGGACCTTCAGCTTCGAGCCGTGCTTCAGCGAGCGCTGCCCCTTGACCACGACCCGCTCCGCCGCCGCCAGCCCGCTCAGGATCTGGGTCCGCTCGTCGTCGGTGAAGCCGGTCTCGACGACGCGCCGCTCGGCGGTCGCGCCGTCCGCGCCGGCCGCCACGTAGACGACGGTCTCGCCCTTGTCCGTCAGCACGGCCGACCGCGGCACCAGCACCGCGCCGTCGCGCCGCTCGGTGACGATCTGCACCTGGGCGAAGTCGCCGGGCCGCGTGCCCTCGGGGTACGACGGGATCTCGATCGTGATCTTGATCGTGCCGCTGGCGGGATCGATGACCGGGCTGATCAGCTTGATGCGCCCCTGCACCCGCTGCCCGACGCTGTCGAGCACCAGCTCGACGTCCTGGTCCTGCCGCAGCTTGTTGAACTCGCGGCTGGGCACGTGGACCTTCGCCAGCAGCGGGTCGAAGTCGGCCAGCGCGAACAGCGGCGTGCCGACCGACACGTTCTGGCCGACGCTCACCAGGCGCCGCGTCACGCGCCCGCCGAAGGGCGCGGTCACCTCGGTGTAGGACAGGTCGAGCCGCGCGAGCCCCTCGTCGGCCTCGGCCCGGGCCAGCTCGCTGCGGGCGGCCTCGAACTCCTCGTCCGTGGCCAGGTCTTCGTCGCGCATGGCCTGCAGACGCTGGAAGCGCGCGCGGAGGTTCGCCGCGGCGGCGGCCGCCTGGTCGGCGCGCAGGCGGTACTCGTTGTTGTCGATGCGCAGCAGCGCGGACCCCGCGCCCAGACGGTCGCCCTCCTCGGCGGACAGCGACGCGATCACGCCCGCGACCCGCGCGAGGACCTGCGCCTCCTTCTCGGCCTCCAGCGTCGCGGTCGCCTTGTAGTAGCTGGAGATGGAGCCCAGCTCAGCGGGCGCCACCGCGACCGGCACGGCCGGCTCCTCGGGCTGGCCCCCGGCACCGCCGCCGCGGGCTTCGGCCTGCGCGCCCCCGGCGGGCGCGTCGTTCTTGCCGCCGCCGCAGCCGGCCACGGCCGCCAGCAGGAGCGCGAACACGAGGAAGCGGGGGAATTTCGCGATCGTCATGGGTCTGCGATCCCTTCACTGGTTGCGGCCGGGGCCCGGGCGGGGGCGCGGAGAGCGGCGAACGCTACAAGATCCACCACCGGAGCGGTTTTGACAATCGCCGCCCGGCGGGGATCGGTCTAGGACGGCGGGGGGGAGGCGGGGTTGCAGGAAATCACCGGAAATCGGCATGAAGCCTGCGGTCCTCGCCGGGACGCGATTCTAGTGAACGCCGTTGACCAACTCTCCCTGAATTTGAATAAATGTCAGAAATCATGGTGACGTTATGGTGTGGCGCCAACATTTCATCAAGTGAGGACCGATGAGTGAGTCGATACCCACATCAGCGACCCCTGCGGAACTGGTCCTTCATCACAAGTTCGTCGAATCGGTGCAGCAGTTGAAAAGGGGGCTCGTTCGCAGCTGTCACTACTTGCTCCAGATCCAGAACCGTAAGGTTCACTGCGTGTTCGGCTATCACACGATCGCTGAGTATGCGGCCGCCGAAGCTGGGCTGACACGCGCTCAATGCGACAGTTTCCTGGCGCTCGCCCGACGATTGCCGCTGCTGCCCGGCGTCGCGGCGGGTATCGAGAACGGGGACTTGAATTGGTCGCAGGCCAAACTGTTGTGCCGCGCCGCGACGCCGGCGACCGAGCAGGAGTGGATCGAAACCGCCAAGGGCTTGTCGGTGCGCTCGCTGGCCGAAGTGGTCAGGCGGGTTACCACGCCCGTGAGGCCGGTCGCGGCATCGACGGCACGTCCCGCGCTTGTCGCTCCCGAGCCGCCATCCGCGCCGAAACCAAGCTTCGTCACCGTCGCCTTCCACGCAGACCGCTTCGCGATCTGGGAAGCCTGGCTCGCCTCTGCGCGAGTCGCGGCACCGGGCGCACCGACGGACGAACTTGTGACTAGGCTGATCGAGCAGGGTGGCGCTGAAGTGGTCGTGCGCCTCGTGATCCAGCGGTGTCCTGACTGTCGGTCGAGTGTGATCGCTACATCCCGCGGCGATCTGGCCGTGACCGGCGCGCTCCTGGCGCGCGCTGCCTGCGAGGCCGAGCGGCAGGGTCCCGACGGGAGCGTGCGCCGGGCAGTGCCGCCGCGATTGCGGCGCCTCGTCCTGGCCCGCGATGGTCATCGCTGCCAGGCGGAAGGTTGCGGTCGCGCCCAGCACCTGCAGGTCCACCACCGCATGCCGATCGAAGTGGGTGGGCGCGCGACCCTTGACAACCTGATCACGCTCTGCGGCCGCTGCCATCGGGCGCTGCACGAACGCGAGGAGGCGCTGAAAGCCGCCACCGTCGACCCGGCCGGTTGACGGAGTCCCGCTGACAGGCAACGCTAGTTGCCGTACATCGACTTGAGCGTGCTCCAGGAGGCCCGCTCCGCGGGCGTGGCCCCGTCGCAGAAGGTCATCCAGCCCAGCGTCATCTGGTAGGAGGCGGGCGGCACGATCGCCAGCGTACCGGGCCAGCTCAACAACCCGCTGCCCGCTCCCGGGCCGTCGGGGCTCTGCGGGCCGAGGGCCGGGATCTGCCAGATGTCGCCGCCCGCCGACGACGGCTCGCGGCCGGGGTGGGACACCGCGACGTAGTAGAGGCCGGGCGCCAGGGACACGTTCGGCGCCGTGAGGATCTTCATGCCGCCGGAACAGACCTGGTTGGCGCGCACTCCCATCCCGACGGCGTCGAACAGCCACGGGCTCGGGCCGGCATCCTGGAGGCACTGAAGGGAGACCAGAGGCAGGCCCGCCGGCGGTGTGGCCGTCAACTGGATGCAGTACAGGTCGACGTCGTCGTGGCCCGCGAGGACGCCTGCGATGGTCGTGAGGCCGCCGGTCCCGAGCGTGATCTGCGCGGTGCCGAGCAGGTCGCCGGCGTCGCCGTCCTCGGTCCAGACCTGTGCGATCGCGGCCGGGACGGCCAGCAGCGCCACGGCCGACAGGCAGACCAGCCACCGGCCGGCGCCGGGAGCGGCGCGACGATCCAACTTGTCGTTCATCATGAAGATCTCCTGTCTGTGCCCATGGGTGTGCGCCGACAATCATGACACGATCGCCCAGTCGGATGCAATAGCGGTCTAATTTTATCTCATTTTGTGGCATGATCGGCCAGAGTGCCCGGTGGCGGCCGCCCGGTCAGGACGACGCCCGGCTATGATAGAATCCACCATGGAGTGCGGCCGCGTGCCCAGAACCACCGCGAAGGAAGTGCCATGTCCAGGAACCGCATCACCGTCTTCGCCACCCTGCTCGTGTCTCTGGCGTTGGTCGCACAAGTGGCGGCGCGCCCCCTCGCAGGCACGCCTCCCCTGCCCGCCGGCCTGACCGTCGCCGACGTCCCGAGCGGCACGCTCGTCGATCTGGCCGCCCCCCTGGCCGGACTCGAGCGCTTCGACGGCAGCGGGAACGCGCCCGCGGCCACGACCGGCCTGTGGCGCCAGATGCTCTTCGAACTGCGCCGCTCCAGCCTCGTGGAACGCGGCTGGCCCGAGCCGCGCGACCTGGAACGGCGCGCGCTGGCCGCGGCGCCGCCCGAGGTCGTACCGGTCGCCCTGCTGGACGCGCCCTACGACCGCCTGCGGCCCGGCCCGTCCGCTGACCGGCAGCGCTGGGACCGCGCCGACGTCGAGCGGGGTCGCGTCTTCGCCGCCGCCGCGTTGCGCCCCGTGACGTACCGCGGCGCCCGGATCGAACTGTCCTTTGCCGCCGACCTGTGCGTCGGCGGTCTGCCGCCGCGCCTCGAGGTCGACCCCGACGACGGCGGCGGCTGGCGCACGGTCGGCCCCGACGGCCGGCTCGCGGTGAGCTACGCCGCCACGGGCGCCCGCACGCTGCGTCTGCGCGCGACGACGTCCGACGGCGCCCTGCGCCACGCCGCCTTCACGCTCGAGGTCGCCGCGCTGCAGACCCCCCAGCCGACCGAGACCTGGTCCGTCACGGCGAGCTTGCCCTACGATGGCGCGGCCGGCGCCGGCTCGGCCTACGTCTACCTCGCCGAAGGCCGCACCCAGCTGACCAACCCGGTGGTCGTGGTCGAGGGCTTCGACCTCGACGACACGATGGGCTGGGACGTGCTCTACGAGATGCTGAACCAGGAGCAGCTCATCGAGACGCTGCGCGCCGAGGGCTTCGACGCCGTGGTGCTGGACTTCGCGTCCGCCACCGCGCCCATCCAGCGCAACGCCTTCGTGCTGACCGAGCTGCTGGGCATGGTCCGCGCGGCCGCGGGCCCGCAGCGCACCAGCGCGCTGATCGGCGCCAGCATGGGCGGCCTGGTCTCGCGCTACGCCCTGGGCTGGCTCGCTCAGCAGCAGATCGATTCCGGCGTGCGCACCTGGATCGCCTTCGACTCGCCGCAGCGCGGCGCCGTCATCCCGCTGGGCCTGCAGCACTGGCTCGACTTCTTCCAGGACGACTCCGAGGCCGCCGCCTTCCTGCTGAGCCGCCTCGACACGCCCGCCGCGCGGCAGCTGCTGCTGCAGCACCACCTCGCCACGAGCGGCACCACGGCCGCCGCCGACCCGCTGCGCACCGCGTTCGAAGCCGACCTGCAGGCGGTCGGGTTGCCGCCCTGCCGCCGCGTCGCGGTGGCCAACGGCTCGGGCGCCGTCGCCGGCCAGGGCTTCGCGCCCGGCCAGCAGATCATCCGCTACCAGTACGATTCGTTCCTGGTGGACATCCGGGGCAACGTGTGGGCGGTGCCGCAGCAGAACTCGGCGCGCATCTTCCAGGGCGTGATGAACGTGATCTGGCCGCTGCCGGACACCTACCAGGACGTGACGGTCGCCGGCGCCGTGTCGTGGGACGGCGCGCCGGGCGGCTGGCGGGCGTCGATGGCGCAGATGGACACCACCAGCGTGCCCTACGGCGACATCGAGGCGCTCTTCGGACACCACTGCTTCATCCCGACGATCAGCGCGCTCGACCTCGCCGGCGTCGGGCCGCTGCACGACGTGCTCGCGGATCCCGACCTGATGAGCCGCACCACCTTCGACGCGCTCCACGTGCCGCTGCAGAACCAGGAGCACGTGAGCATCACGCCCGAGTCGGCGCTCTGGTTCCTGGACGAAGTGCGCGAGGGCGTGACCGCGGCCGAGGCGTTGCCGGCCGTCGCCGCCGCGCCGCTGCGGGCGTTCCCGAACCCCTTCAACCCGCGCACGACCGTGAGCTTCGAACTGCCGGCCGCCGGGCACGCCCTCCTGGAGGCCTTCGACCTGCGCGGTCGCCGCGTCGCCGTCCTGCTCGACGCCGACCTGCCGGCGGGGCGCCAGGCGGCGGTCTGGGACGGGAGCGCCGGCGGTTCATCCCCGGCGGCGGGCGCCTACCTGTTGCGGCTGCGCGCCGCGGGCGGGGTGAGCACGGCCCGGGTGATGCTCGTGGAGTGAACGCGCCGCGGACGGATGTCCGGGTTCCCGCACCTGCGCCGGCGCGACGCGCGCCCGGGGATGTCGCCATGGTCGATCGACACCGCAGCGGGCGCGAGGCGCTCCTCTTGCTGCTGGTCCCGCCCGCCGTCGTGGTCGCCGCCCTGGCGGGCCTGCACAGCGTGTGGGCCGTCTTCCTGACCTACCACTTCGGGATCTGCCTGCTCTGGCCGCTGATCGACAACGTGCTGCTGCGGCGCCGCTCCTGGCGCGCCCACGCGCGGGAAGTGGGGTGGACCGGCGGGCGTGTCGGGGCCGGCCTGCTCGCCGGCCTCGTGGTCGGCGTCGCGATGGCGGCGGGATCCTGGCTCGGGTTCAAGCTTCTGGAGGGGGTCCTGCTGGTGGACCAGCGCGTCCTGGACGGGCTGGCGGGCTGGGGCATCGACCGGTCGCACAGCGGTGCCCTGCTCGCGGTGATGCTGCTGCTCAACGGCCCGGCGGAAGAGTCGTACTGGCGCGGGCACGTCCAGACGCGGCTGGCGGGCTGGCGCCCGCGGCCGGCGGCGATCGCCGCGGCGGCGCTGGCGTACGCGTCCTACCACGGCGTGACGCTGCTGGTGCTGCTGGGGTCGTGGTCCGCGGCGCTGCCGGCGCTGCTGGCCGTGTTCGCCGCCGGCTGCTTCTGGGGCTGGCTGCGCGAGCGCCTCGGCAACGCCTGGCCGGCGATGCTGGGCCACGCCGGCGCGACGGTCGGGTACATGATCGTGTACTGGGGCCGCTTCGCGCGGCCCTGACCGCGGCCTGCGGGCGCGGCCTCAGCGGACCAGGCTGACGAGCCGGCTCTCGCGGATCTCCCCGGACTCCAGCCGGACGACATAGGTTCCCGATGGAACCACGCGGCCGCCGGATTCCTGGCCTTCCCAGACGAAGGCGTGCCTGCCGGCGCCGAAATCGCCTTTCGCCAGCACCGCCAACTCGCGCCCCGTGACGTCGAACACCCGCAGCAGGAGGTGGCGCCGGCGGTCGAGCGCGACCTCGACCTCTGCCTGTGGATTGAAGGGGTTCGGCCGCACGCCGCGCAGCAGCACGGCGGCGCGTACGGACGGAACATCGACTGCGGAGGCCGTGATCGCCACGTCGTCGACGAGCCAGTCGGTCGACGAACTCCCCTGGTTGCCGTAGGCGCTGAAGCGCAGGCTGAACAGGTCGCCGGTGGCCTCCGGCGGCGTGGTGTGCGTGTAGGTGGTGTAGTCGGCCGGCGTGCCGCCCGGCGCCTGGATGTTGTTCAGCATGATCCATGTCCCGGTAGCGGTGTCGAAGTACTCCACCCACAGCCGCTGGCCGGCGATCACGCCCAGCGGGCGCACCTTGTAGCTGACGTCGGCCCGGCCGGACAGCGCGATCGGCAGGGTGCGGGCGGTGCCCAGGTAGAACTCCGGGCTCCAGCCGCCGCCGTGGGCGATCTGCAAACGTCCCGAACTGGGATAGGCGTTGTCGGCGGCCGTCCATTTCGCCGGGTCGAGGTTCACGGCGGTGAAGTTGTCGGTGAAGGGCAGCGTCGCGTGCGGGAACTCGAGCTCGGTCGTGCCCAGGCAGGCCACGCCGGCCAGGTAGCTGCGCAGGCGGGCCGTCGAGAGGGGCCCGAACGAGTGGAGCGCGCAGGAGCAGCCGCCGATGCTCGCGCACATGATCCGGCAGATGATTTCATCGTCGTTGCAGTGGTAGAGGGTGCAGTTGTGGCCGATCTCGTGCGCCGAGTTCGCGACGCGGTAGGCCATCGCGGTGGTGTAGCGCGACTGGACGATGCTGTAGCCGTAGTAGGTGCTGCAGACACCCGGATCGGAGAAGGCGATGCCCACCGCGGAGCCGGCGAGATCCTTGCCGGTGAAGAGCTGGACCAGGTCCCGCTCGATGTCCGTCTGGTTCGCCAGCCATTCGGTGCGGACCTCGACGATGAACGCGTACGGGTTGGTCGTCGCGTAGGGGTCGGGCTCGGCGGTGCGCACGACGATGTCGCCGACGGCGAACGTCGTCTGCGCGTCGAACTCGAACAGGTCGGCCGCGCCGTTGAGCACCGCCTCGATGTCCGCCACCGTGTTCGCGACCGACGACCCGTTCAGCGCGTAGTACTCGACGTCGGCGTCGCAGGCGATCTCCAGCACGTCGACCGTCGTCGGCGAACGGTCCGTGCGCGCGGCGGCGGCGGGCGGCGGCGCCTTCGGGCCGTCGGGCGCGGCGCAGGTCGCGCCGTCGGGGGAGAGATCGGACGTGCGTCCCACGGCCACCAGATCCCGCAAAGTGCCAGCCGGCGTATCGGGCGCCAGCCCACGCACCGGCACGACCGACCACCAGTCGGCTTCGCCGGCGTCGCCCGGCAGCAGCACCGACGCGTGCAGTTCGCCGTCGACCAGCGACGCGACGACCCGGCTGCCGGGTTCGCCCGCGATCTCGCCGCGCCAGGTGGCGGGCGGCGCCGGCGCGAACGTCCGCAACTCGCCGTCGGCGCCCTGGACACGTACCCGGAAGTTCGGTCCCCGCAGCGAACGTGGCGTCAACGCCAGTCGCACCGCCCGGCCCTCGAGCACGAGATCGACCGTCGCCGGTTTGCCGGGTTCGGGCAGGGAGGTGAGTTGCTGCAGCATGATCCGGTCGGCTGGCGCGCCGAGCGCGGCGGCGACGGATGCGGACAGCGTCCCGGGCGTTCCGGCGTCGTCGGCGAGCGCCGGTGGGACGAGAGCCCACAGCAGGATCAGGACGAGGCCGGGTAGTCGGGCATGGGCACGGTGAATGCCGGTCATGTCGGCGCTCCTTGTAGGGGGCGGGCCCGCCGCGGAGCGGGCGCGATCGTCGATCAGGATGATATCACAAGCGAATATCAACGTTCAAAATTCCGTTAAGGGATGCGACAGTGGTCGATTATGAATATCCTGTGGACGGCATTGCGGACGTTGGCGTCCGCCTATGGCTGCACTCAACCAGGAGGCTCGATGATGATGGTTGTTCGGAAGACGAGACGATCCCTGTCCCTGTCGCTGTTCGTGCTGGCGGCCGTCGTGGTCGGCGCCGCCGGCGGCGCCGTCGCGCAGGGCGTGCTGTCGACCGCGACCTCCGCACAGCCTGCGGTGCAGACTTTCGACGCGGCGGCCGACTCGCTGCTCGCCCTGGTCCCGATCCGCGACATCTCCGAAATCCAGTCCGCCATGAACGCGGCCCAGGCCCAGCGCGCCGAGGGCGAGATGCGCCTGCAGAGGGCGATGGCGATGAAGGCCCGCTCCGAGATGCGCATCCGCCTGAAGCAGAGCGAGCTCGACGCCGTCAAGAGCCGGCTGGACCTGGCCAAGAAGGAGAAGGACGAGGTCCGCAAGCTCGATCTCGAGGGGCAGAAGAAGCAGGCCGAGCTGGAGAAGCAGCTCCTGGAGCGGCGCGCTGACCTGCGCTCGCGCGAGGTCTCTCACGCGAAGGCGCTGGTGGAATTCGCGACGGCGTCGGCCCGGGCCTGCGAGGAAGAGCTGAAGCTGGCCACCAAGCGCAACGAGCGCGGCGAACTGCTGCGTCAGCCCCTCACGGCCTCTCTGTTGACCCAGCTCCAGGCCGCAGAGGCCGAGATCCGGAAGTACGAAGGCCAGACCCTCGACGCCCGCGTCCGGGAGGCCGACCGCCTCAAGGACCTGTCGGCCAAGGAGGTCGACCTCGCCAAGTCGCGGCGCAAGGTCTACGACACGCAGCTGAAGGTGCCCGGCAGCCGCTAGAGCCCCGGGACGAATCGCGAAGGTCCGGACTCCCTGCGGGGCGTCCGGACCTTTTCATGCCGGTCGGGGCAGGAGTCCACCCCAGGCCGGGGGCGGCTCCGCGACGATCTCCACATCCCGTCCAGCGGTCGGATCGCGGAAGCCCAGCAACCGCGCGTGCAGCGCGATCGCCCGCAGGCGCGGATCCGCGTGCTGCTCCCCGAAGGGCGACGGCGACCCGTATTGAGCGTCGCCCAGCACCGGATGCCCCCGGCTGGCTGCCTGCAGCCGGATCTGGTGCGTGCGTCCCGTCTCCAGTTCGATCTCGAGCCAGGTGAAGTCCGGCCCGCCGCGCAGCGTGCGGTAGCGCAGCGTCGCCGGCCGGGCGTCCGGATGGTCGGCCGGCACGATCTCCGCGCGCGGTTCGTCCGGCACCTTGCGCACGTGGTCCGACCAGGCGCCCGCCGCCGGCGTCGGCGCGCCGGCCACCAGCGCCCAGTAGAGCTTGCGCACCAGGCGCTGTTCGATCTGCCGGCTGAGCTCGCGCGTGGTCGCCGGCGCGAGCCCCAGCAGCAGCGCGCCGCTCGCCGGGCGGTCCAGGCGGTGCACGACGCCGAGGTGGGCGCCGGGGGCGCGGCCGTCGCGCGCCTGCAGGAAGGCGCGCACGCGCGCCTCCAGGCTGTCGATGCCCGCCGGCGACTGCGTCAGCAGCCCCGGCGGCTTGCCGACGACCAGGCAGGGCCCGTTCTCGTGGAGGATGTCGAAGCCGGCGGGACTCACGCCGCGCCCCCGGCCCGGCTCACCGTGATTCCCAGGGCATGGTCTCGAGGTGCAGGGCGAGGTCGCCGGCGGTGCGGAAGCTCTCGAGGATCAGCGAGCGGCGCAGGCCGCGCAGCACGCCCTTGATCTCGGGCGGGTGCTTCGCGTAGGTGCGTGATCCGCCCAGCACGTCGTAGAGCAGGCGCACGAGATTGCAGACGTCTTCCTGGATGTTCGAGCTGCGCGAGCCCGGCCAGCGGTGCAGGTCGAGCAGGCGGACCTCGAAGCCCAGGCCCAGCCGCCGGACGATGACGTTGGCGGCGTGCAGGTCGCCGTGGTAGTCGTTGTTGGCGTGGATCGCCGAGACGCCGTCGGCCAGCGCGTGCAGCAGGTGCAGCCCCTGGAACACGTCGAGGCGGCGGCCGGGCTGGCGCGCCAGGAACTCGCAGAGCATCTCGCCGTCCACGAATTCGGAGATCAGCACCGACACGTCGGCGCCGTTCGCGCGCACGGTCTCCTGGGTGACGTAGCTGACCAGGATGGGGCACTCGCGCAGGCGGTGCAGGCGCCGGGCGTACTCGTTGAGGGTGCGGTTGCGGGGGTTGCGCTCCGGGAAGAAGAGCTTGGCGGCGCGGTCGATGCCGGTCGCGCTCTCGCGCACCAGATAGACTTCGCCTTCCCAGCCGGCGCCCAGGCGGCGGATCACCTCGAACTTGCGCGCCAGGACGCGTCCCGGCCGCAGGTCGAAGCTTTCCTGGGTCGCGCCCATCGCCGCCGTCCCCGGTCTAGAAGAGGTCGTTGAAGCGCCGCGAGGGCCGGCCGCGCCAGCCGCCCCGGTGCCAGGCGTCGCTGACCAGCAGGGGGAAGGTGACGGTCGCCTCGCCGTAGACCATCTGCTCGTACACCGTGTCCACCTTGCCCCAGGAGCAGGCTTCCTTCAGGGTCGAGCCCGAGAGGGCGCCGTCGCGCTCGTCGGCGACGGTCAGCTGGATGGCGTACTTGTGCATCGGCTGCTCGCGGCCCAGGATCTCGGTGGCCACCACCACGTCCTGGGTGAAGTTCTTGGGCACGCCGCCGCCGATCATCAGGAGGCCGGTCTCGCCGACCTCGAGCTTGATCTGCGTCAGCTCGCGGAAGTCGGCCACCGAGTCGATGGTCAGGTACTTCTCGCGGTGCCACTGGTGGTGCACCAGGCCGAAGCCGGCGGAGCAGTCGCTGAAGGCCGGGCAGAAGATCGGCACGCCCTTGCGCCAGGCGGCGTGGACGATGGAGTGGTCGGACTTCAGGCCCCTGGCCTCGATGTGGGCGCCCATCGCCGCGATGAACTCGCGCGACGAGTAGGGGCGGGGCTCGAGGCTCTCGGCGATCTCGGCGATCGTCATGTCGCAGGTGCGCAGCTCGTCCTCGTCGATGTAGGTGTCGTAGATGCGGTCGATGGCCAGCCCGCGCAGCATCTGGTCGTCGATGAAGGGCGTGCCCTTGTAGTGGCGGAAGCCCAGCGCCTCGAAGAAGTCCTGGTCGACGATGTTGGCGCCGGTGGAGACCACGGCGTCCACCATGTCGTTCTCGATCATCAGGGCGATGGCGTCCTTCAGACCGGCGCTGACCAGCGAGCCGGCGAGCGTCAGGATGACGCCGCAGCCGTGGTCGGACTCCATGCGGTGCAGGATGCCCGCCGCGGTGGCGAGGTTGCGGGCCTGGAAGGCCATGTCCCGGTAGGAGTCCATCAGCGGCCGCGCGTCGAAGGCCGTGACGTCGACGTGGCGGACCACGTCCTTGAGGAAATCGCTCTTCTGCATCGGGGACTCCTTACTGCCGGGCGGTCAGGTAGGCCATCAGCTGGTAGGCCAGGCGCGCCGCCAGGAAATCCGGGCCGGGGTTGCGGGGGTCGGGCAGCAGCTCGACCACGTCGAAGCCGACGATGCGATGGCTGCGCGCCACCGCGGCCAGGGTGCGGACGACCTGCCGGTAGGAGAGGCCGCCGGGTTCGGGAGTGCCGGTCGACGGCATGATCCCCGGATCGAAGACGTCCAGGTCGATGGTCACGTAGACCGGGCCGGACAGGCGCTCGACCACCGCCGGAATGAAGTCGTACCCCTCGCCGATCTCGTGCGCGAAGAACGTGCGGCCGGGGCGGAGCTTCGGCGCCTCGGCGGCGTCGAGGCTGCGGATGCCGACCTGCACATAGTCGGCGATTTCGGCCGCCCGCGCCATGACGCAGGCGTGATTGTTGGGCGAACCCTCGTAGCTGTCGCGGGTGTCGCCGTGCGCGTCGAACTGCAGGACCGTCAGGCCGGGGTGGCGCGCCGCGTGGGCCTGGATCAGGCCGATGCTCACCGAGTGCTCGCCGCCGAGCCCGACCACGGTCAGGCCGCGGTCCAGCAGGTCGTCGGCCGCGGCGCGGACCTTCGCCACCATGCCTTCGGGCGGGCCGTCGTGCAGCACCGGCGCCATCGTGACGATGCCGGCGCGCCACGGCTCGGACGCGGTCTCGATGTCGTACAACTCCATGTTCGACGACGCCGCGAGCAGGGCGTCGGGCCCGCGGTCCGCGCCTTTGCGCCAGGTGGAGGTGCCGTCGTAGGGGATCGGGAGGACCGCAAAGCGGCAGAGGTCCGGAACGGGGCGTTCCGGGAGGCCCCCGAACGCCCCGGGATCTTCATGCAGCGGCCACGTCAATTCTCTTCGTCTTCTTCCTCGATGTCATCGTCATCGAAATCCTCGTCGTCGTCGAAATCGTCGTCCTCTTCCAGGTCGTCGTCGTCTTCCAGATCGTCGTCCTCGAACTCGATGGTCTCGTCATCGTAATCGTTCTTCATCGTGTCCCTCCCATCGCGCGGGGTGCGTCGGCTGTAGAACGGAACTTCTGACTCGGGTGACGGGCGGTCAGTCCCGACACGCTTGCGTTTGATCAGGGGCCTGGCCTCGGGATCGCTCTCCCCGGGGTTGCGCCGGTTACGGTGCGGCATCGAAGCCCACTCCTGGTCGCTCGCGGCGCGGCGCTGGGCGGCGCCGCGTCTGATGGTACGGGACGGCAACGGCCCGGCAGGCGGCCGGGTCGCCGAATCGAGGGCCATAATGTGACGGCACTCCAGCGAAATGTCAAGATGGAGGCCGAAATTTTGACGCTGAAACATCTCGTTGTCATCACGCGTCTTACGGGGTTCGCCGGCAATTTCCGCCACCCAGTGGTTGCCCTGCGGAGCGGACCGCGGCTAGGATGCCCCGCAACCGGCGCCGGCGGCCCCCGGCGGCCGGGCGACCCCACGCCCTACCTGGAGGCGATCCATGACCTCGAAGTTCGCGGCCGCGGCGGCCGTCCTGCTGCTCCTCGCGTCCCCGGCCGCCCGCGCGGCCGAGGTCTTCATGCCGCGCAGCCCGGCCCTGAGCCCCGACGGCGGCACGGTGGTCTTCGGCTTCCAGGGCGACCTGTGGCGCGTGCCGGCGCAGGGCGGGGAGGCCGTCCGCCTGACCGCCCACCCCGCCTACGACACCGCACCGGTGTTCTCGCCCGACGGCCGCAGCCTCGCCTTCGCCTCCAACCGGTTCGGCGACGACGACGTGTTCGTCGTGCCCCTGGAAGGCGGCCCGCCGACCCGCCTCACCTTCGCCGGCACCGGCGACGTCCCGCGGGCCTTCGCGCCGGACGGCCGCACCGTGTACTTCACGTCGCGGCGCCTGTTCGACTACCCGATGTCGTCCCAGATCCACGCCGTGCCGGTGGCCGGCGGCCAGCCCGAGCGGCTGGTCGACGTGTTCGCCGACGAGGTCGCCACCGCCGACGGCCGCACCTTCGTCTACGCCGAGGGCAGCACCGGCGGCGGGCGCATGCGCTACCGCGGCACCTACCAGCGGGAACTGTTCACCTGGACGCGCGGCGGCGATCCGGCGCCCCTGACCGCCAACCGCGGTTACGACAGCAACCCCATGACGGCCCCGGACGGCCGGATCTACTGGCTGTCGGACCAGGACGCGGCGCTGACCGCCAACGTCTGGACCATGGGGCCCGACGGCGGCGACAAGCGCCAGCTGACCTTCTTCGAGGGGGACGGCGTGCGCGCCGCTTCGCTCGGCATGGCGGGCCGCCGCCTGGTCCTGGAGCGCGGCGCCGATCTCTACGTGTTCGAGCCCGGCGCCGGCGAGCCCCGCCGCCTCGCCATCAACGTGGCCGCCGACCAGATCGAGAACCCGGTGGTCGTCGAGACGAAGACCGCCGACGCCGACGACCTCGCCGTCGCCGACGACGGCGACGAGCTCGCATTGACGATCGCCGGCGAGATCGTCCTGCTGAACCGCGAACAGGGCGGCCGCGCCGTCGTGGCCGTGCCCGGCTCCCCGCTCGAGCAGATGCCCTCCTTCCGCCCCGGCGGCGCCGACACCCTGCTGCTGGTCAGCGACCGCGACGGCGAGGACGCCGTCTACCTGCTGGTCTCCGGCGACAAGCAGGAGCCTCTGCTGCGCAAAGCCCGCCGCCACGATCTGGTGCGCCTGACCGACGGCGACGTGCCCTGCGGCCGCGCCGCCTGGTCCCCCGACGGCCGCCGCATCGCCTACGTGCGCGGCCTCGGCGACCTGCACGTCATGAAGGCGGACGGTTCCGGCGACGAGACGCTCGTGCGCCACTGGGACCTGGACTCCTTCGCCTGGTCGCCCGACAGCCGTTGGCTCGCCTTGGGCCGCGCCGACCGCGACTTCAACACCGACATCTGGCTCGTGCCCGCCGAGGGGGGCGAAGCCGTCAACGTCACGCGCCACCCCGCCTACGACGAGAATCCCGTGTGGTCGCCGGACGGCCGCCGGCTCTACTGGTCCACCACGCGCCACGCCCACAACCCCGGCGACCGCGGCCACGACGTCTACGCGCTCTACCTCACCCTGGCCGACCACGAGCTCACGCGCGAGGAGTGGGAGATCGAGCAGAAGTCGCGGGACGACAAGAAGAAGGACGCCGGCAAGGAGAAGGACGGCGACAAGGACAAAGGGAAGGACAAAGACAAGGACAAGGAAAAGGTCGTCGTCGCCGTCGACTTCCAGGACATCCACCTGCGCGGACGCCGCCTCACGAATTTGCCGGACGACGAGCGGCCCGTGGCCGCCGACCCCCACGGCGACCGCGTCTACTTCCTGGTGCAGCGCGCCGAGGCGAGCGACCTCTGGTCGGTGGACCGCTTCGGCGAGGACCGCAAGGCCGTGACCGAGGACGACGCGAAGCCCCGCCGCCTGCATCTGGATGCCAAGGGCAAGACCTTCACCTACCTCAAGGGCGGCAAGCCGGCCACGACGCCGGCCGAGGGCGGCAAGACCGAGACCGTGAGCTTCACCGCGCGCCTGACGATCGACCGTCCCGCCGTGCGCCTGCGCGTCATGGACGAGGCCTGGCGCACGCTGCGCGACCGCTTCTACGACCCCGACATGCACGGCGTCGACTGGCCCGGCCTGCGCGGCAAGTACGCCGCCTGGGTGAAGGGCGTGGCCCACGACACCGACTTCGGCGACGTGATGAACCTCATGCTCGGCGAACTGAACGCCAGTCACATGGGCTTCCGGCCGGGCTGGGAGCCGATCGGCAACTACGGCGACGACGGCTGGCTCGGTCTGGAGTTCGACCCCGCGCACGACGGCGAGGGGCTGAAGGTCGCCCGCGTCCTGCGCAACGGGCCCTGCGACCGCGCGCGCTGCCGCCTGCAGCCGGGAGACCTGCTGCAGGCTGTCGACGGCCGGCCCGTGGGCCGCGACGCGAGCCTGGAGGCCGCGCTGGAGAACGGGGCCGGCGTCCCGGCGTGGCTGACGGTGCGCCGCGGGCGCGAGCAGCTCGAATTCCAGGCCGTGCCCCAGAAGTGGGCCGACGAGCGCCAGCTGCAGTACCTCGAGACCGAGCGCGAGCGGCGCGCCCGCGCCGAGCAGCGCAGCGACGGCCGCGTCGGCTACGTGCACATCCAGGGCATGGGCCTCGGCGAGGTCGAGCGCTTCCAGCAGGAGCTGTTCGCCGCCGCCGACGGCAAGGAGGCCCTGGTCATCGACGTGCGGGACAACGGCGGCGGCTGGACCACCGACCTGCTGCTGACGATGCTGACGCAGCCGGTGCACGCCTTCACCATCAGCCGCGACGGCGAGATCGGCTACCCGCAGACCGAGCGCCAGACCTTCTATCGCTGGTCGAAGCCGGTGGCCGTGATCTGCAACGAGGGCAGCTACTCCAACGCCGAGATCTTCAGCCACGCGATGCAGACGATCGGCCGCGGCCCCGTGGTCGGCGCCGAGACCGGCGGCAACGTCATCTCCACCGGCGCCTTCGGCAACCGCTACCGCGGCATCGTGCGCCTGCCCTTCCGCGGCTGGTGGATCTGGGGCGACGCGGTCCGCGCCGAGCGCAACGGCCGTCCCCAGGAGGCCAAGCGCGACGGGGCCGGCTGCGTGCCCGACGTGCCGGTCGCGCTGACCCCGGCCGACCGCCTGCACCGCCGCGACCCGCAGCTCGACCGCGCCGTGGACCTCATGATCGAGGCGGCCGACGCCGACCGCCGCAAGCCGCAGCCGGCGCCCCGCGCCGAAGGTTGACCCCACCGCGGCGGCGCCGGCCCGCACCGGCGCCGCCGCGACCAGGAAGGATGCCCATGAACCCGCCCCGCCGCGAACCCGCCATCCGCGTGCTCATGATGCCGCGCGACACCAACGCCCACGGCACCATCTTCGGCGGCGTCATCCTCAGCCACATCGACCAGGCCGGCGCCGTGGCCGCCCACCGCCACGGCTGCCGCCGCGTGGTGACCGTCGCCATGGAGAAGGTCGTCTTCCACGCCCCGGTGCAGGTCGGCGATCTCGTGAGCTTCTATACGGAAGTCGAACGAACGGGCCGCACCTCCATCACGATTCGCATCGAAGTCGAGGCCGAGCGGCGCGACGGCAGCGCGGTCAAAGTCACCGGCGCCGATGTGACGTATGTCAACATCGGCGCCGATGATGCTCCGGCGCCCTTCCTGGATCCTTCTTCATCGTCCGCGTGAGCGGATCGGTGAACCACTCGCGCGATCGATGAAGAAGGGCCCGGAACATGCGTTCCGGGCCCTGTCGGTCAGCGCGTGATGACGGAGGTCACTTCACGAGCATCGCCCGCCGCGTCGCGGTTTCGCCGCCGGCCTCGATGCGGAACACGTACGTGCCCGAGGCTGAGTTGCGGCCAGCACCGTCGCGGCCGTCCCAGATCAGGGTGTGGGGGCCGGCCGCGCGCTGCTCGTCGAGCAGCGTGGCCACGAGCTTGCCCTCGAGGTCGTGCACGGTGACGCGCACCCTCTGCGCCGCAGGCAGCGAGAAGGCGACCGACGTCGAGGGGTTGAACGGGTTGGGGCGCACCGGCGACGCGGTCAGGCGCGCCGGGAGCGCGCCGTCGCCGACGGCCACGTCGTAGGTCAGCGCCGACAGGAAGCCGGTCGTCGTGTTGTGGACCTTCCAGCTGTCGTTGTCCTGCACGTAGACCGTCGCGCGCAGCTTGGCGTAGTTCCACTCGATCAGATCCAGAATGCAGGGCACCACGTAGTGGTAGACGCCGGGAGCCGGCGGCACCTGCAGGCCGTCGGTGGTGGGGTACATGTAGCGGAACGCCTGGTCGTGGTAGCTCTCGCCGTTGCTGCCGGCGTAGAAGACGTCGTCCTCGGTGATCGCCACGCGCAACCGCAGGTCGGCCTCGGGCGGCAGCGGCTCGTCCACCGTGACGGTGACCGACAGTTCCTGGGCGGCGTCGTTCCAGGCCTGCACGATGGTCAGCGGGCTGTGGTAGGACTTGCGGGCCTCGAAGTGGTCATCGTAGCCGGAGCCGTCCGAACCGGCATCGACGACGGCGTCCATCCACATGTGCGGGGCGTAGTCGGCGCCGATCCCGTTGGCCAGGAAGGCGCTCTGCTCGGTGTTGGCGTTGTAGATCCCGTCGGCGCCCGGCCACCAGACGTGGATGCGGATGCAGGCCACGTCGTCACCCTGCCTCGGCAGGTAGGCGTCGAGGGCTAGGTTCGCCTGGACGCAGGGGTCGCAGCCGGCGTTGGTGTTCAGCATCCCGAGGGGAGTGTGCGGTCCGGTGTAGGTGTCGTTCACGGCAGAGCCGGTGTTGTTTCCCGGAACGAGATCGTCGGGGGACACGATTTCGGCCTGCAGACGGTAGTAGTTTCCGGGCGACAGCGCGAGCGCCGGGAAATCGACGACGGTCTCGTCGTTCATGGCCAGGCCCGTGACGTTCACGGTTTCCTGGGAGTACGGCAGGTCGTTCTCGGTGACCGTGAGGGTGACCGCGAAGTCCTCGGTGCTGCGGCCCGCGTTCACGACGGTCACCTGGGGAGTCGGGGTGTCCATGGCGTCGTACTGCTGCAGGTCGGGCGTGAGGGCAGTCAGCGCCAGGTCGTGCAGCGGCGGTTCGTAGATTCGGAGGTCATCCACGTACCAGTTGTCGGCGTCGCTGCCCACGTACCGGATGGCGACGTAGACGACGGGCTGGCCCGCGTAGGCCGACAGGTTGACCACCGTCGGCGTGGCGCCGAACGCGTTCTCGTTGATGGAGTGGTTCAGCGGCGTCCAGTCGACCACCGTAGAGAACGAGGCCGGCGTGGTCTGGCTGGTCGTGCTGACCATGACGTAGTGGTGCTCGCCGTAGCTGCCCCAGTAGGGCGAAGCCTCGTAGAACTCCAGCTTCGGGTTGGTCAGGGCCGAGAAGTCGAGGGCGGGCGTCACCAGCCACTCGTTCTGCGTGATGGTCGACGGGCCGTAGCGCACCCAGGCGCAGGCTACGCCCGTGTTGTGCGAAGTGGTGCTGCGCGCCCACGCGTAGGACGTGCTCAGGTGGAGGCGGGCCCAACCCGTGGGCGGGAAGGTCGTGGCCTCGAAGCCCTCCACCAGGATGTTGTCGTCGCGGGTCGCCGCGGCCGGCGGCGCCGTCCTGCCCAGGCTCAGGTCAGGATTGTCCAGGTTGTCCTTGGCGGCCAGCGGCGTCGCCAGCAGCAGCAGCGCACAGATCGCAAGCAGTAGTCGTCGAGCAACGGGTTGCATCAGGGGACCCCCTCGGGATATGGATGCGGAAGGGCGCTTCAAGAGATGGGCGAGCATCTCGAGGTTGGCGCAAACACCCTACGATGATGGAGTATATTCAATTCGACACCTATTTGACAAGACGGCAGATCGCTGGCAGCGTGATCCCATGATGAAGCAAGCAAACGATTTCGGTGGGGGTTTCTACGACGATCCGGTCGTCTACGACATCCTGGCCGCCCCCGGCACGCAGGACGAACTCGATGTTCTGGAATCGGTTGTCGAAGAATGGGCCGCGCCTGTTGGCGGTCCGCGCCTGTGGCTGGAACCGGCCTGCGGCACTGGTCGCTGCCTGCGGGGATGGGCGGCCCGGGGGCGCCGGGCCGTCGGGTTCGACGTGAGCGGGACGATGGTGGCCGACGCCCGCCGCCGGCTGCGGCGGCGCGGCCTGGCCGACTTCGCCGAAGCCCGGGTGGCCGACATGGCGGACTGCGGCGGCCTGCTGCCGCCGGGTACGGTCGATGTCGCGTACCTGCCCGACAACTCCTTCCGCCACCTGCCGGACGACGCAGCGGCGCTGGCTCATCTGGACGGGATGGCGAAGCTGCTGCGGCCCGGCGGCGTCTACGTCGTGGGGATCAGCCTGACGAATCCGGAAGGCGAGGAGCCGGACGAGGACGTGTGGACGGCGTCGCGCGGCGGGATCCGCGTGACCCGGGTCGTGAACTACCTGCCGCCGGAAACGGGCGCTCCCGGTCCGCGCCTCGAGCGGGTGATCAGCCACCTGGTGGTGCAGCGCTCCGGTCGCGAAGAGCATCGTGACCACGTCTACGACCTGCGCACCTACACGCCCCGCCAGTGGGAGGAACTGCTGGCGGGCAGCGGCCTGCGCCGGCTGGCCAGCCTCGATCGCCTGGGAATGCCGCGCGCCGGACGCGACCTCCTCTACCAGCTGGAGGTGCTCGCCCGGCGCGCCTGATCGAGGCTCCGGTTAGCGCGGTTCAGCGGGCGCCGTAGAGCGCCTTCACTTCGCCCCAGGCCGACGCCTGCGACGCGACGGGATCGCACGGCAGGGCCGGGAACACGCCCGTCACCTGGCCGAAACTGCTGTACGTGCCGAACTTCTGGCTCAGGAAACTGTTCGGCGTGGCGATCTGCGCGGGCGGCTTGTCGGAGTAGAAGACGAGCCGGCCCCAGCCGACGGGACCCGGCCCCCGGACCGCGCCGGGATGGGGCTCGAACTTCAGCAGGGGTACGGTGAGGTTCAGCGAGGGATCCCCGTTGGGCTCGTACCAGGCCATGCAGGGGATCTCGCCCGTGAACGAGGCGTTGGTCACCACTCCCGCGAGGTCGTCCCACAGGACTCCGGAGTTGATCTCGGCCTCGGTGCAGTCCGTGCCTTCGCCCAGGGACAGGTTGACGTGGCTCAGGCCGCGCGCGGGATCGTTCTGCCAGGTGACGGCCAGGGTGTAGCACCACTCGCCGACCTCGCGTTGGCCCACGTACTCTGCGGTGATCACGCCGGTCAGGTCGCTGGCGAGAGCCGAACCTGCCGGCAGCAGGATCAGGATCGCCACGGCCGCGAACTGCAGTTGTCGTAGCGTTCTGCAATTGTTCATAGCGCCCTCGCTCGGTTTGCGAAGGAACGGTGGGATCCGGGAAGAACCCCCGGCGCCGTTCGCTCCCTCTCGATCCCCCACGGGAAAGGTCCCCGGGACCATTCCCTTTCACGTCACTGGAAGATCCGTGCCCGGCACCAAGCGGGGAGGCCCATGCGCATCGTCTCCTGGAACGTCAACGGCGTGCGCGCGGCCCTGGGCAAGGGCCTGCGCGATTCGATCGCCCGCGCAGCGCCCGACGTGCTCTGCCTGCAGGAGACGCGGGCCCTGCCGCATCAGGCGGCCGTGGGGATGGAGGGCTACCTGGAGTTCTGGAACCCGGCGCAGAAGCCCGGCTACTCCGGCGTGGCCGTGATGACGCGGGCCGAACCCCTGGACGTGCGACTGGGCGGCGTGCTGTCGGGTCTCGACGACGAGGGCCGCACGCTCGCGCTGGAGTTCCCCGATTTCTTCGTCGTCTCGGTCTACACTCCCAACGCGCAGCGCGGCCTGCTGCGGCTGCAGGACCGCATGCGCTGGGACGCGGCCTTCCTGGCCTACCTGCAGCGGCTCGAACGCGAGAAACCCGTCATCGCCTGCGGCGACTTCAACGTCGCCCACCGCGAGATCGACCTGGCCAACCCGCGGCAGAACGTGAACAACGCGGGCTTCACGCCCCAGGAGCGCGCGGGTTTCGACGCCCTGATCCGCGCCGGCTTCGTGGACACGTTCCGCGAGTTCGAACCCGGCGGGGGACACTACACCTGGTGGACCTGGCGCGTGGACGCCCGCGCCCGCAATATCGGCTGGCGCATCGATTACGCCCTGGTCTCCGCATCCCTGCGCCCGCGGCTCACCTCCGCTTCCATCCTCAACGACATCCACGGCTCCGACCATTGCCCGGTTGATCTTGTTCTTAGCTGATAATCAATGATCATCAGGAAAAATGTCGGATCATGCGGGAACTGTTGCTCTCCGGATCGCATATAGGTAAACTATGTATTCCTTCCTCGTGGCCGGGGGCCCGTTTCGGTTCTGGGCGGCGCGAGGGATGACCCGAAGTGACACTGAGGAAAGGACCCCGACATGAAGAAAATGACCACGCTCCTGGTCATCGCCCTTGCCGTCGTCGCCATGGTGGCGTTCAGCGCGCAGGCCGGTGGGCCGGGTTGTGCCCAGAAGGCCGCCGCCGGTGAGAAGTCCGGGTGCGCGACCAAGACCGCCGAAGCCGGCAAGACCTGCAGCTCCGGCGAGAAGGCCGCCACCGCGACGCACGCTTCCGCCGACGGCGTGAAGTCGGCCTGCAGCGGTGCCCAGACCGCGTGTACCGGCGACAAGGCCGCCGGTGCGGCCCACGCTTCCGCCGACGGCAAGGCCTGCACCCCCGAGATGAAGGCCGCCTGCGCCGCCGACAAGGCCGCCTGCGACGCCGCGCTGGCGTCCATGCACCCCTGCTGCGCCACGGCCGTCGCCGATGGCAAGGGTTGCTGTGGCAAGGACGCCGCCGGCCTGAAGGCCGCCTTCGACCAGAAGGCCGCCGACGCCAAGGTCGCGGCCGCGAAGGCCTCCAGCTAGACGCGTCGAGTTCCGTCGTCTGCGCCGACCCCGGTTTCCACGCGGAAGCCGGGGTCGCGCGTTGACGGCAGGTCGTTTAACTTGACCGCCGCTCGCGAACCAACCTCGTCCGGGAGGACGTCCCATGCCGAAGATCGGAACCAAGGCCCCGTCGTTCACGCTGCTGAATCAGAAGGGCGAGAAGGTCAAGCTGTCCGACCACCTGGGCAGCAAGGTGGTCCTGTTCGCCTTCCCCAAGGCCAACACGCCGGGCTGCACCGCCCAGGCCTGCGGCTTCTCGGCGGCGCTGCCGCGCTTCGCCAAGCAGGGGGCCGTGATCCTCGGGATCAGTCCGGATGCGCCGGCGGCGCTGGCCCGCTGGAAGGAACAGCAGGGCCTGGCGTTCGACCTGCTCTCGGATCCCGACCACGCAGTGCTGGCGAAGTGGGGCGCCTGGGGTGAGATGAGCATGTACGGCAAGAAGTACGAGGGCGTGATCCGCTCGCACTGGATCGTGGGCGAGGACGGGCGCATCCTCGACGAGCGGATCAAGGTGAGTCCGGCGGACAGCGTGGCGCTGGCGGAGAAGTTCCTGTCCGACGTCTGAGCACCCCGGCTTTTATCCGTGCGCCAGGATCAGGGAGGATGTAGGCTCCCCGCCCAGGGAGGAGCATGACCTTGCGCAAAAAGCCGATTCCAGGACTTTCGCTGTTGCTGGCCGTCCTGCTCGTCGCCGAGGGATGCGCGCCGCGGATCCCGGGCCTGGAGCGGACCTCGACCACCGAAGCCGCCGCGGTCCGGGCCGACGACGAAGACACCTGGCTGAAAGCCCACTACCGCGACGGGCGCGTCGCCATCTTCGACTCGTGGCAGGTCCTGCAGCGGACCGTCGAGGGGGACGGCGTGCTGCTGGGCGCCGACCGCGATACGCTGGCCGTCGGGCCCTTCGTCGTGCCGCTGGATTCCTTCGTGCTGTTCGAGACGGATCGGCTGACACCCGGCCGCTCCGCGCCCGGGCTGGCGGTGATGACCGTCGTCATCGGCGTCGTCGGCTTCCTCTGCGCCCTGAATCCCAAAGCCTGCTTCGGGTCCTGCCCCACCTTCTACGCCGGCGGCGACGGCGACGAGCACCTGGTCGCGGAGGGCTTCTCCTCCAGCGTGACCCCCACGCTGGAAGCCACGGACCTCGACGCCCTGTGGCGCGTGCGTCCGGTGGACGGCGTCGTGGTCCTGCAGATGAAGAACGAGGCCCTCGAGACCCACGCGATCCGGCACGCCGACCTGCTGGCGGTGCCGCGCGGACCCGGCGAGCGCGTGCTGGCCGACGGCGCCGGCGCGTTCCGCGCCGTCAGCGGCCTGAACCCGCCGGCGGCCGGCATCGCCGCCGAGGGCGACATCGCCGAGCTGCTGCGCGCGCCCGACGCGAAGGAACGTACCAGCCTCGCCGACAGCTTCGACCTCGCGACCCGCGAGGTGATCGACCTGCGGTTCGACGCGCCCGCGACGGGAGACCTGGGCCTGGTCGTCCGCTCGCGCCAGAGCCTGATGAGCACCTACCTGTTCTACCACGCCCTGTCCCTGCTCGGCGCCGAGGCGGGTTCCTGCCTGGCGCTGCTGGAGCGCGGCGGGATGGGGGGCGCGCAGAGCCTGCTGCAACCCAGCGAAGCGCTGGGCTTCATCGAAGTCCAGCTCCCCGACGGCGCCGGCGGCTGGCGCACCGTGGGCGAGGTCGGGGAGACCGGTCCGCTGGCGCTCAACGTCCACCTGCTGCCGCTGCCCGCGGGGTGCGACGCCTCGCGCGTGCGGCTGCGGCTCACCAAGGGGCACTGGCGCCTGGACTGGGTCGCCCTGGCGACGCTCGGCGAGGCGCGCGAGGCGGTTCGCCTGCCGCCGTCGGCCGCCCTGCGCGACGGGTTCGACGATCCCGAGACGCTCGACACCCTGCGGGACCCCGACCACGTGCTGGCGGCGCTGCCCGGCGACGCGGTCAGCCTCGTCTACGAACTGCCGCCGGGCGACGGCGACTGGGAGCTGTTCCTCGAGGCGCGCGGCTGGTACCTGGAGTGGATGCGCCAGGAATGGCTGGGTTCGCCGGATCTCGCGGCGGCGAGCCGGCTGCTCGGCGATCCCGCCGGCTCCCTGCGCAGGCTGGCGCCGGCCTACAAGTCCGTCGAGTCCGGCATGGAGGAGATCTTCTGGGGGAGCCGGTATGTCCGCGCGGCGCGCTAGCATCGCCGCGGCGGCCGCGGCGCTCGTCCTGGGCGGGTGCGCGGGGGCGCCGGGACCGCGCGGGTACCTGTCGACCGCGCCGGAAGTCGTGCATACGGCGCGGGGCGGCTGGGTGAAGGTCGTCCGCAGCAGCGCCGACGCCACTTTCGGCTCGCAGCTCGTCGTCGAGGGGGAACTGCTGGCCGCCGGCGCCGACACGCTGCACGTGCTGACCGGAACGGGCCCCCTGACGGTCGTGCGCGCGCCGCGCGACCGGGTGACGCTCGTCGGCCTGCACAACCGGGCCGGCGAACGGGCCCTGGCCTCCCTCGGCCTGAGCATCCTGAGCCTCTCCAACGGCTGGTATTCGGTGATCACCATGCCTCTGAACTGGCTCGTCGGCATCGTCGAGTCCCACACGCAGTCCCGGGTCGGCGTGCTCGAGATCCGCGACGGCCCCTGGGACGCCTGCCGGACGCACGCCCGCTTCCCGCAGGGGATGCCGCCGGGCCTGGACCCGCAGCGGTTGACTCTTCACTGGTACTGGCCATCCGCTCCGCGGGGTTTCTCGACCCCGCGCTGAAGGCCCCGTGTCCGCCACTGCGGCTGGACAGTCCCGCGTTCCGCGCCTAGTGTTGGTGCCGACCGCGGCCGTCCGGCCGCGGCAGCTTCCCGCGCCCACCGGAGCGAGGTCCCATGTCCGAGACGCCGAACAACTTCATCGAAGAGATCATCCGCGAGGACAACCGCACGGGCCGCTGGGGCGGCCGCGTCCACACGCGCTTCCCGCCCGAGCCCAACGGCTACCTCCACATCGGGCACGCCAAGAGCATCTGCCTCAACCACGGGCTGGCGCAGAAGTTCGGCGGCAAGTTCAACCTGCGCTTCGACGACACGAACCCCGAGAAGGAGGAGCACGAGTACGTGACCTCCATCGTCGAGGACGTGCGCTGGCTCGGGGCCGACTGGGAGGACCGGCTGTTCTTCGCCTCGGACTACTTCGAGCGCATGTACGAACTGGCCGAGCAACTGGTGAACGCCGGCAAGGCCTACGTCGATGACCAGACCGACGAGCAGATCAAGGAGACGCGCGGCACCGTCAAGACGCCGGGCACCGACAGCCCGTGCCGCGGCCGCGCGCCCGCCGAGAACCTCGACCTGCTGCGCCGCATGCGCGCCGGCGAGTTCCCCGACGGGTCGAAGGTCCTGCGCGCGAAGATCGACATGGCCTCGCCGAACATGCTGCTGCGCGACCCGCTGATCTACCGCATCCGCCACGCCGAGCACCACCGCACCGGCGACCAGTGGTGCCTCTACCCGATGTACGACTGGGCGCACGGGCTCGAGGACTCCATCGAGGGCATCACCCACTCGATCTGCACGCTGGAGTTCGAGGTCCACCGCCCGCTGTACGACTGGTTCCTGGAGCAGCTCGACGTCTACCGGCCGCAGCAGATCGAGTTCGCGCGCCTGAACCTCACGCACACGGTGATGAGCAAGCGCAAGCTGCTCAAGCTGGTGCAGGACGGCCTGGTCGACGGCTGGGACGACCCGCGCATGCCCACCATCTGCGGCCTGCGCCGCCGCGGCTACACCGCCAGCGCGATCCGCGACTTCTGCGACCGCATCGGCGTGGCGCGCGCCGCCAGCACCGTCGAGTACGCGCTGCTGGAGCACTGCCTGCGCGAGGAGCTGAACCTGTCGGCGCCGCGCGTGATGGCGGTGCTGGACCCGCTGAAACTCGTCATCACCAACTATCCCGAGGGCGAGGAGGAGCTGGTCGACTGCCTCAACAACCCCGAGGACCCGTCCGCGGGCGAGCGCGAGGTGCCCTTCTCGCGCGAGCTGTGGATCGAGCGCGACGACTTCCAGGAGACTCCGCCCCCGAAGTTCTTCCGCCTGGCGCCGGGCCGCGAGGTGCGGCTCAAGCACGCCTACTACGTCGTCTGCGACGAGGTCGTGAAGGACGAGGCGGGCCGGATCGTCGAGCTGCGCTGCACCTACGACCCGCAGTCCCGCGGCGGCGGCACCCCCGACGGGCGCAAGGTCAAGGGCACGCTGCACTGGGTCTCGGCGCCCCACGCGCTCGACGCCGAGGTGCGCCTCTACGAGCAGCTGTTCAGCGACCCCTTCCCGGGCGTCTCGGAGGGCTGCGCCGATCCGCTGGACTGCCTGAACCCGCAGTCGCTCACGATCCTGAAGGGTTGCAAGCTCGAGCCGGGGCTGGCCGCTGCCGAGCCCGGCCACAGCTGCCAGTTCCTGCGCCACGGCTACTTCTGCGCCGACGCGCGCCACTCGCGCCCCGGCGCTCCCGTGTTCAACCGCACCGTCTCGCTCAAGGACAGCTGGGCGAAGGAGCAGAAGAAGGTCTGACCGTCACCCGCCGGGAGGCTCGATGAAGTCCCTGCTCGTCTGTTGCTGCGCGGCCCTGCTGTGCGGCGCCGTGGTCCCGCCGGCGATCGCCGCCGACACGTTCACGATCGAGGCCTTCCTGGAGGTGCCGACGCTGACCGCGCCCGCCGTCTCGCCCGACGGGACGCGCGTGGCGTTCCTGAAGCGCTGGCGGGACCTGGAAGCGGACAAGAACCGCCGCGAGATCTGGGTGGCCGAGGTCCGGGGCGGGGAGCCCCGCCGCGTGACCTACGACGAGCACGTCGTGGGCGGGGTCGGCTGGCGTCCCGACGGCGCCCTGAGCTACCTGGCCAAGCGCGGCGAGCAGACCCAGGTCTGGGTCAACCCGCTCGACGGCACCGAGCCGCGCGCGGTCACCGACCTGCCCGACGGCCTGAGCGCCTACTGGTGGTCGCCCGACGGAACGCGCCTGGCCTTGCTGGCGGCGCCGGCCGAAGCCGAGGCGGACACCGCGGCCGCGGACGACGACCGCGCCGACTGGACGGTCATGGACCGCCTCGAGCATCCCGAGGAATACGAGCAGCTGTGGGTCGTGGCCGTGGAGCGCGACGAGCCCGCTCCGGCCGAGCCCGTGCAGCTCACGCGCTCGCCGCTGCACCCGTCGCACGTCGCCTGGTCGCCCGACGGCGCGACGCTGGCGCTGACCTACAACGAGCGCTTCTCGACCCTGGTCGACGAGGAGCAGCGCGTGGGCCTGATCCCGGCTGACGGCGGCGAGATCACGCTGGTCAGCGACCCCGACCGCCACGCCTCGCTGGCCGCGTTCTCGCCCGACGGCAAGCGCCTGGCCTACTTCATGGACCGCACCGACGCGCTGCGCTCCTACCTCAACCTCAAGAGCCTGTTCGTGCGCGACCTGGCCACGGGCGCCGAGCGCGACCTCGCGCCGTCGGCGCAGTCCTGCCTGTCGGGCTCCGGCTCCACGCCCGAGGATCCGCCGTTCTGGTCCCGCGACGGCCGCTGGATCACCCTGCGGGTGGGGGAGGGCCGCGACATCAACCTGTGGCGCGCCGACGCGCGGCAGGGCGGCCTGCAGAAGCTGACCTCGTTCGCCGCCAACGTCACCGAGATGGACCTGGCCGCCGACGTCGTCGCCTTCGTCGAGAGCGAGCAGCACCGGCCCGGCTCGGTGCGCGCCGGCGCGGCCGCCAAGCCGGCGTCCGCGCGCCTGCTCGCGAGCGTCGATGATGCGGTCGCCGCGCACGGCCTGGCCGCGCCGCTGCGCCTGGACCTGCCAGGCCACGACGGCGCCGTGGTGGAGGGTTTCCTGTTCCTGCCGCCGGGCAAGACCGTCGCCGACGGCCCGTTCCCCTTCGTGATGGAGATGCACGGCGGCCCGTTCGCGCGCTACGGCAACGCCTGGACCACGCGCTACCCCTGGCAGGCGCTGAGCCGGCGCGGCTACGCGGTGTTCATCGCCAACCCGCGCGGCAGCACCGCCTACGGCGAAGCCTTCCAACGCGGCGTCTACCGCAACTTCGGCACCGACGACCACCTGGACCTGATGGCGGCCTGCGACGAGCTGGTCGCGCGCGGCATCGCCGACCCCGCGCGCATGGGCTTCACGGGCTACTCCTACGGCGGCCTGACGACCAACAACGTGATCTCGCGCACCGACCGCTTCCAGGCAGCCGTCTCGATCGCCGGCATCTTCAACTACGTCTCGGCGATGGGGCAGAACAACCCGCAGCTGTTCATCGACGGCTACGACCGGCCCTGGGACCGCGACCTGCAGCGGATGTGGGAGCACAGCCCCGCCGCGCGCGCCGGCGCCATCGTCACCCCGACGCTCGTGATGCACGGGATGGAAGACGAGCCCGTCGACCCGCGCCAGTCCGTCGAGCTGTTCACGTACCTGCAGCTCAACGGCGTGCCCAGCCGGCTGGTGCTCTACCCGGGCGAGGGGCACGGCATCAACAAGCCGAGCCACATGCTGGACTACCAGACTCGTGAGATCGGGTGGTTCGACCACTACTTGCTGAACGATTCTACCGCGGAAGGGGCGGAGATTCCGGTGCCGGTCGAACCATGACGCTGTCACGGAGACAAGTTATTTGCGTGGCAACATGTTAGACGGGTACAGGGACTCGCCCCCTCCATTTCGCACAGGGTAAATTGCAGGCGATCTTGATTTCCATAATCGACAGGGGGCGGTATCATGGCGGGGTCTGCGGCACTTCAAATCAAGGGAGAGAGAACATGAAGAAGATCGTCACGATGCTGGTGCTGGCCTTCGCTCTGCTGGGCGCCGGCGCCGCCCTGGCCGGAGAGAAGGCCTGGCTGGATCTCGAGAACTGCGGCATGTGCAAGAACCTCCTGACCGACAAGGACCTGTTCGAGCACATGACCTGGGATACCTACCTGCTGTCCAACGGCTCGATGGAGGTCACGACCTATCCCGCGAGCTACGATGAGCGGTTCAAGAAGCTCATGGCCACCTTCGAGGCCTGCGGCGCCAAGATGATGTCCGGGGAGCAGATCCCCATGTGCGGCATGTGCAACTCCTACGGCCAGCTCATGATGGCCGGCGCGAAGATGGACCAGGTCCAGACCAAGGCCGGCTGGGTCACGGTGATGACCAGCCAGGATCCCAAGGTCGTCGCGATGATCCGCACGCACGCCGAGCGCACCATCGAGGAGTACGCGAAGTATGCCGCCGCGAATGGCGGCGCCCACGAGCACGCCCACTGATCCCACGCCCGACGGGAGGCGATCGCCGTGTCGATGACCGCGATCGCCTCCTTCACGCTCATCACGCTCGCACTGCTCTTCTACTCCCTGGGCGTCTGGTCCGAGCGGCTCGCCCGTGACCTGCAGCCGCGGCACATCGCGGCCTTCTGGATCGGACTCGCGTTCGACGTCTCGGGCACCCTCGCCATGCACCGTCTCGCGGCAGGCCCCTTCGACCTGCGCGATCCCCACACGCTGACCGGCCAGCTCGCGCTGTGGCTCATGTTCGGGCACGCGATCTGGGCCACCCACACCCTGCGCCGGGGCAGCGCGGCTGCCAGGCGGGGATTCCACCGCTACTCGCTCGTGGTCTGGCTGATCTGGCTGATCCCCTACTTCGGGGGCATGGTGCTGGGCATGGGCGGCTAGACGCATCTAAAACGACAGTGTTTTTTGACCGTGATTCCCCGTTTTCCTTCCATCACACCAAGGCCCATCCATTGTATTTATCTATATTATAGATATTTACATCATTACTGTCTCGTTCGAACGAATAGCGCAGCTTTTAAAAATGACAGTTGACAAAACGACAGTATGCTGATATTATGGCTTCATGAACAAGAACGAAAAAAGCTACAGCATTTCCGAGTTGGCGGCCCTGGGGGGCGTCAGTCCGCGCACGGTGCGCTACTACGTGCAGCTGGGCGTCCTGCCGCCGCCGGCGGGGCGCGGGCTGGGCGGGAAGTACGGGCCGCAGCATCTCGAGCGCCTGTTGAAGGTGCGGGAACTGCAGCGCGAGGGCGTCCACCTGGAGCAGATGGCTGTGTTCCTGGAACGGCCCGAGAAGAAGGACCTGGAATGTGAAGTGTCCCGGCACACCGTGGCTGAGCCGAGGCCCACGCTCTGGTGCTCGCTCCTGCGCGAGCCCCAGCTCGAGGCGCCGGCGCTGCGACGCCAGGTGGTGACGCGGGTGGAAGTGGCCGAGGGCGTCTGGCTGGAGTTCGCCGCCGGAGCGGGGATGCCCGTCGGGCCGAGGCTGGAGCGGATCGTGCGGCTGTTGCGCGACAACCTGGACATGCCGTCCGGGGAGGATCAGGGCGCGCGCCGCGGGTGGGAGAGCCGGTGAGTCCGGCAGGGAGGAAGACCGAGATGGAAACCTTCGGATTATTCAGCACGAACCACGCGCCCGTGCCGCTGCAGGGCGTCGAGATCAAGGTCGACGCGCGCGACACCGCCGCCCTGGTCAAGGTTCGGCAGCGGTTCCGTAATGTGGAGAGCGGTCCCATCGAAGCGGTGTACAGCTTCCCGCTCGAGGAGAGCAGCGCCGTCCGCGGCTTCGCGATCGAGGTCGACGGCCGCCGCATCGTCGGCCGTGTCGTGGAGAAGCAGAAGGCGTTCGAGATCTACGACGAGGCCATCGCCGACGGGCACCAGGCCTTCCTGATGGACCAGGATCGCCCAAACATCTTCACCGTGAGCGTGGGCAACCTGGCCCCGGGCGCCGAGGCGACCGTGACCCTGGAGTACGCCACCATGCTGGACGCCACAGCCGATGGGGTGCGCATGTGTCTGCCCACCACCATTTCGCCGCGCTACATCCCCGCCGATCAGGCCGCCGGGATGGATCCCTCCGAGCGCGACCACATCTCGCCGCCGGTCGCGGCCGGGGGCGTGCCCTACGGCCTGCGCCTGGACGTGGCCTACGCCGGCGCGTCGCCGCTGCGCTGCATCGAGAGCCCGAGCCATCCCGTGTCGGTCGAGCTGGACGGGACGCGGGCCCGGATCACCCTGGCGGCCGAGTCCACGGCCCTGGACCAGGACTTCGTGCTCTCCATCCGGCAGGCCGATCCTTTCCAGCCGCGCGTCACCCTGGCGCCGGATCCCACCGGCGGCTTCGTGGCGCTGCTGAATTTCCGGCCCGAGATGCCGGCGACCGAGAGCGTCGCGCGCGAGGTCGTCTTCCTGATCGACCGTTCGGGCTCGATGAGCGGCGAGAGCATCGTGCAGGCCCGCAACGCGCTGCTGCTCTGCCTGCGCAACCTGAAGGAGGGCGACACCTTCAACGTGGTGAGCTTCGGCTCGAGCTTCGAACCGCTCTATCCGCACTCCGTCCCCTACGACCAGATGACGATGGATCAGGCCACCACGGTCATCCAGGCCATGGTCGCGAACATGGGCGGCACCGAAATCATGTCGCCGCTGCGGCACATCCTGCAACCGGGCGACGGGCGCCGGCGCGACATCCTGCTGCTGACCGATGGCCAGGTGGGCAACGAGCAGCAGTGCATCGATCTGGTCGGCCGCCATCCGGGCACGCGCCTGTTCACGTTCGGCATCGGACGCGGCGCCTCGGAGCACCTGGTGCGCGGCCTGGCGCGCGCCTCGGGCGGCGCGGCCGAGTTCGTGTTTCCGGGCGAGCGCATCGAGCCCAAGGTGCTGCGGATGTTCGCGCGTCTGGGCGCCCCGGCCTGGACCGGCATCGAGATGGAATGGGAGGGCCTGGAGCCCGACCTGGTGACGCCCGGCCACCTCGACCAGCTGTTCGGCGGCGAGCAGTTCACGGTGATGGCGCGTCTGCGCAACCCCGGTGAGGGCGCCGTGACGCTGCGCGCCCGCCACGGCGACAACGTGCGGTCCTGGTCGCTGCCGCTGGACACCTCGGAGGTCGCCGACAGCGACGCCGGCCTGCCGGCCCTGCTGGCCCGCCGGGCGATCCGCGACCTGGAGGAGAAGCCGCGGCGCATGGGCTCCGCCCAGGCCGACCGCAAACGCGCCGGACCCGAGAAGCGCATCGTCGGACTGGCCTGCGCCTACCAGGTCATGTCCAGCCTGACGAGCTACGTGGCCGTCGATCTGGAGTCGCACGTCGAGGGCACGGCCGAACTGCGGCGGGTGCCGGTGGCGCTGACGCGGGGATGGGGCGGGATGGATGCGCCGCAGATCATGCCGCACTTCAAGCGCAGCATCAAAGCGAGCGTGACGAGTTTCTGCCAGAACAATATCGTCACCGACAATATGCGCGAGGTGCGCTGCCGTGAGGTCAATCTGTTCTCGGACAACGAGTCCTGTTTGCCGGACCTGCTCATGCAGCTCATGCTGGCCCAGCAGGCGGACGGCTCCTGGCGCCTCACCAGGGAACTGGCCAAGGCCGTCGGGGCCACGCTCAAGGAGCTGAAGGAGGAGGCGGCGAGCCTGACGGCCCTGGATCCGGAGACGGCGGCCGCCGTGGTCGCCACCAGGCGAGCTCTGCTGACGCTCGAGACGCGCCTGGCCGATCGCGAGGTGGAATGGAAGGGAGCGGCCGCCAAGGCGCGGGCGTGGCTCGATGCACGATACGCGGCGGGACTCCGCCGGGAGTGAGGCTCGGGGAGCCTCAGTAGCGTGGCGCCGGCGCCCGATCGCGATGGAACAGGGGAGCCCCGCGGCTCCCCTGTTCCGCGTGTTCCCGCGCACCGTAGCGGCCCGACCCCGCCGCACCTAAACTGCCGTCACGAAATCCGCCGCCGACGCACCCCAGCCAGGAGGTCCGCGATGATCCGTGCCTACGCCGCCACCGAAGCGCGCGGCCAGCTCGCCCGCTTCGACTACGATCCCGGCACCCTTGGGTCCGACCAGGTGGAGATCGACGTGTCCGCCTGCGGGCTCTGCCACTCCGACCTCTCGATGCTGAACAACGAGTGGGGCATGACCGCCTACCCCTTCGTGCCGGGCCACGAAGTGGTGGGCACCGTCGCCGCGGTCGGCGGCCGCGTGAAGAATCACATGGTCGGCGACACCGTCGGCCTGGGCTGGGTCAGCGCCAGCTGCATGACCTGCCCGCAGTGCATGGGGGGCGACCACAACCTGTGCACGCACGGCGAGTCCACCATCGTGCACCGCCACGGCGGCTTCGCCGACAAGGTGCGCTGCAACGCCGCGTGGGCGATCGCGCTGCCGGCCGGGCTGGACCCGCGCAAGGCGGGCCCGCTGTTCTGCGGGGGCATCACGGTCTTCCACCCGATCCTGGACCTCGGCGTCAAGCCGACCGACCGCGTCGGCGTGATCGGCCTGGGCGGCCTCGGCCACCTCGCCGTGCAGTTCCTCAACGCCTGGGGTTGCGAGGTGACGGCCTTCACGTCCAGCGGCGGCAAGCACGACGAGGCCGTGGGCATGGGCGCCCACAAGGTCGTCGACTCGCGCGACGCCGGGCAGCTCGACGCGATCGCCGGCTCGCTCGACTTCATCCTCTCGACGGTGAACGCGCCGCTGGATTGGGGGCGCTACCTGAGCGCGCTGGCGCCGCGCGGGCGACTGCACACCGTGGGCGCCGTGCTGGAGCCCATCCCGGTGCCGGCCTTCAGTCTCATCACGGGGCAGAAGAGCGTGTCGGGCTCGCCGCTGGGCTCGCCCGAGACCATCCGCAAGATGCTGGAGTTCTGCACGCGCCACGGCATCGAGCCGGTGACGGAGTTCTTCCCGCTGAGCGAAGCGAACAAGGCGCTCGCGCGGCTGGAGTCGGGCAAGGCGCGCTACCGGATCGTCCTGGAGAACGACTTCTAGCCGCTCACAGCAGTCGCGCCCGCCACGCCGCGGCGTCCCGGGGCCGGCCCAGGCGGTCGCAGGTCGTGGCCAGCAGGCGCATGACGTACTGGGTGTCGCCGTTGGCGGCGCCCAGTTCCGCATCGAGGACCTTGAAGCTGTCCAGCAGGGTCTTCTCGGCCTCGTCCAGTTCGCCCATCGCCAGCCAGGATTCGCCCCGGTCGTAGAGGATGCGGCCGCGGGTCCGCGCATCGAGGGGACCCGGCGTCTCGTCCAGGGCCAGGGCCAGCAGGCGGTCGGCGTCGGCCCGGTGGCCCGCCCTGAGGTGCAGGCTGGAGAGCCTCGCGCGCACCCAGCGGGTATCGGTGCTGCCCGCCCCGGATTGCCCCAGGTAGAACGCCTCGGTGTCCGTCAACTCCTTCTCGGCTTCGTCGTACCGCTTCAGGTCGATCAGCGCGCCGGCCAGGTGCACCGTGCCGATCCAGCGCCCGGGGTGGTCGATCCCCTTGGCGGCCGTGTAGTCGTCGCGTCCCCGGCGCAGCTGCGGCTCGGCTTCCTCCGGCTGGCCCAGGCGCCTGAGGCTGCGCCCCAGGTCCACGCGCGTGATCGAAGTTTCGGGGTGCCCGGCGCCCAGGACCCGCTCGCGCGTGGCGAGGACGACCCGGAGCTGCTTCACCGCCGCCTCGTCGTCCCCCAGTCCGGCCAGCGCGCGGGCGTAGTCGTTGCGGAACAGCAGCGTGTTGGGGTGGTCCGCGCCGCTGGTCGCGGTCGAGAGCTCGACCGCCTCGGCGAAGGGCGTCAGGGCGTCGCGGCTGCGCCCCTGCTTCAACTGCGTCGTCGCCAGGCGGTAGAGCACGGTCGGCAGCAGGCTGGGATCGGTGATTCCCGTATCGCGGCAGGTCGGCACGAGTCCGGCGAAGATCGCCTCGGCCTCGGCGAAGTTCCCCCGACGCGATTTCAATTCGGCGACGGAGATCTCCGACTTCAGGGTGTTCTCGTTGCGGTCGCCGTAGATCGTGCGCGTCATCTCGTGGGCGGCCAGCGAGAGGGAATCCGCCTCGTCGAAGCGCTCGGAGCCCATGATCATCTCGGCGAGCGACCGCAGCAGGACCGCCGTGTCCGGGTGGGGACCGTCGAAGACCCGCCCGTGGATCGCGATCGCCTCGCGCAGCAGCTTCTCGCCCTCGCCGCTGCGTCCCATCGCGTCCAGCAGCCGGCCCAGGTTGTGCAGGTCGGTGGCCACGAACGGGTGGAGGTCGCCCAGCACCCGGCGGTGGACCGCCAGGGCCTCGGTGTAGAAGCCTTCGGCGGCCGGCAGGTCGCCCTTGTAGCGCGCCAGGTTGCCCAGGCTGTTGAGGGTCACGGCCAAGGCGTCGGACTCCTGCGGCAGGCTGCGGTAGACCGCGAGCGAGCGTTGCATCAGCGAGTCGGCCGCGCCGTAGTTGCCCTGCTCCTGCAGCACGTTCGCCAGATAGAGGGAGGCTTCTGCGAAGGCGATCGAATCGATCGCCGCGGTGTCCGTCATGCGCTGCAGGGCTTGCCGGTACGTCGCTTCGGCTTCCTTCATCTCGCCGCGGTTCCAGGCCAGCGAACCGGCCTCCACCAGATACATGGCGGGGAAGGCCGAGGCTCGGCCGAACGCCGACCGCAATTCGAGCACGCGGTCGATCTGCGCCTGCGCGGCCTCGTATTCGCCCAGCTGGCGGTAGGTGCGCCCCAGCTGCAGCCGCAGCGCCGCCTCCACCTCGGGCTGGTTCGCCAGCTCCTTGCCGACGCGCGCGGCGGTCTCGTCGAGGATCGCGCGCAGCATCTCCGTGTCGCGTCCCTGGGCCACGTGCGGTCCCACGCCGCCGAGCATGTCCCCCAGGAAGCGCGACACCTGCGTGGCCTTGGCGGCCTCGCTGATCGCCAGGCGCGAAGCCCGTTCGGCGCGCACGTACATCACCGAGCTGACCACCACGGCCGCGATCAGCACGAACGTGATCGCGCCCAGCGCGGCGAACGTCCCGCGGTTGCGCCGCACCAGCTTCCCGAGGCGGTAGGAGGCGCTCGGCGGCCCGGCGCTCACCGGCTCGTTGCGCAGATGGCGACGCACGTCGGCCGCCAGCCCGTTGGCCGTCTCGTAGCGCCGGTCGCGGTCCTTCTCCAGCGCCTTCATCGTGATCCAGTCCAGATCGCCGCGCAGCTCGCCCTGCAGCCGCTTCGGCGCGATGCCGCGGGCTTCGGCCACGCTGGTGCTCTGCTCCCCGAGATCGCTGAAGCGCGTGCTCGGCCGCGGCGGGTCCTGCTCGCGGATGATCTTGCGGATCGCCTCGTAGCCGGCCTTGCGCAGGTCGCGCGAGTCGAAGGGCAGCGCGCCGGACAGCAGCTCGTACAGCACCACACCCAGGGCGTAGACGTCGGTGCGCGTGTCGATGTCGTCGTCGGTCATCGACGCCTGCTCCGGGCTCATGTACTCGGGCGTGCCGACCATCTGGCCCAGCTCGGTGAACATCGTCATCTCGGTCAGGCGCTGGGTCGTGGCCTTGGCCACGCCGAAGTCGATGATCTTCGGGACGGGCCGGCCGTCGACCTCCGCGACCAGGATGTTCGACGGCTTCAGGTCGCGATGGATCACGGCCTTCTGGTGGGCGTGCTGCACGCCCTCGCAGACGCGCACGAACAGCTCGAGCCGTTCCTCGGTGCCCAGGCGGCGGCGGTTGCAGTAGTCGGTGATCGATTCGCCCTCGACGTACTCCATGACGAAGTAGGGCCGGCCGCGGTCGGTGGCGCCGGCGTCGAAGACCTTGGCGATGCAGGGGTGGTCCATCATGGCCAGGGCCTGCCGCTCGGCGTCGAAGCGGGCCACCACGGCGCGGGTGTCCATGCCCTGCTTGATGACCTTCAGGGCCACGCGACGGCGGATCGGCTCGGTCTGCTCGGCCTCGAAAACCTCGCCCATGCCGCCCTCGCCGATGCGGCGCAGCAGGCGGTAGGGGCCGATCACCGTGCCGACGTCTTCACCCGCAGCGCCGCCGCCGGCGGAGCCGAGGGGCAGGGTGCAGTCGTCGTCGGGGCCGATCGAGAAGGTGCGGTCATCCGACATGGCGAGGCTCCTGGATGGAAGAAAAGATCGATAAGTGCGGTTTCTGCGCCGGCAGCCACCGACGCGGGCCAGAATAATGCAAATAAGATTGAATATCCATATCGTTTATCTTTTAGCCGGATGATCACCGCCTCCCGCACCCTGGCGACAACCCGGCATCCTTGACCGGGTTGCCGCTCGTGCCTAGACTACCTCCCGCCCACTCGCGGAGACCGACTCCGACCACCCGAACGAGGCAGGTTCGAACCGTGGCTGACGGACGCGGCGCGGCTTCCGCCGATCTGGGAAAACTGCGCATCACCGACGACGAGCGCCGCGGGCGGCGGAAACCGCGGCGCTGGCCCTGGTTCCTGCTGGCGGCGGCCGTCGTGGTCGCCGTGCTGGTCTTCGTGTCGCGGCCCGCCACGGTCACCGTGGCCACGGCCCGCAGCGGCGGCGGCGGGCCGGCCGAGCAGGGCGGGGTCGTGCTGACGACCAACGGCTACGTCGAGGCCCGCCACCAGGCGTCGGTGGCGGCGCGCGCGACCGGCCGCCTCGCCGAGGTCATGGTCGAGGAGGGCGACACCGTGTCAGCCGGCCAGGTCGTGGCGCGCCTGCTCGACGAGGACCAGCTGGCCGCGGTCGCCCGCGCCGAGGCGGACCTCGCGCTCGCCCGGGCCCGCCAGGCGCAGGTCGAGGCCGTCGAGGTCGACGCCCGGCGCCGCGCCGTACGGCGGGCCGACCTGCGGGCGGCCGGCGCGATCGGCGCCGAGGAGGACGAGAGCGCGGACACCGTCGCCCTGACCGCCGTCGCGGAGGTCAACGCCGCCCGCGCCCAGGTCGGCGTGGCCCGCGCCGCGCTGCAGATCGCGCGCCTGGAACTGGACAAGACCCGCGTCACGGCTCCGTTCGCCGGCGCGGTGCTGCGCAAGGACGCCGAAGTCGGGGAGATCGTCGGCCCGATCATGACCAGCAACACGGCCCGCGCCGGCGCGGTGGTCACCATCGCCGACCTGGGCACCCTCGAGGTCGGCGTGGACGTCAACGAGAGCTACATCGCCCGTGTGGTCCTGGGCATGCCCTGCGACGTGGTGCTCGACGCCTACCCCGAGATCCACTATCCCGGCGAGGTCCGTTCCGTCTACCCCTCGGCCGACCGCGACAAGGCCACCATCCCGGTGCGCGTGCGGTTCGTGGCGGCGGACGCGCGCGTCCGTCCCGACCTCGGCGCGAAGGTGACCTTCCTGGAAAGACGTCCGACCAATCTGATCACGACCGTCCCGAAGGTCCTGCGCGTGCCGGCCGTCGCGGTGCGCGAGCAGGCGGGCGGGCGCCGCGTCTGGGTCGTACGGGACGGCAAGGCGGCGGCCGCCGCGGTCACCGTCGGGGAACGCAGCGGCGAACTCGTGGAGATCCTCACCGGCCTGGAGGACGGCGACCAGGTCGTCGTCGACGGCGCCGCGCGCCTGCGCCAGGGACAGCGCGTCCGCATCGCGCTCTAAAGGAGCTGCGTGGAGAACCTCGCCGCCGGCCCGCCGATCATCACCCTGCGCGGCGTCAGCAAAACCTACCGGCGCGACACGATCGCCGTGCCGGTGCTGGCGGCGCTCGACCTCGACGTGGCCGCCGGCGAGTTCCTCGCCCTGATGGGGCCGTCGGGCTCGGGCAAGTCGACCATCCTGAACCTGGTCAGCGGCATCGACACGCCGACCGCCGGGCGCGTCGTGGTGGCGGGGGTGGACCTCGGCGGGCTCGACAACGCCGCGCTGGCCGCCTTCCGCGCGCGGCACGTGGGCTTCATCTTCCAGTCCTACAACCTGATCCCGGTGCTCACCGCGTTCCAGAACGTCGAGCTGCCGCTGCTGCTGACCGCGCTGGACCGCCGCGAGCGCCGGCAGCACGTGCTGGACGTCCTGGAGGTCGTCGGCCTCAACGACCGCAGCGACCACTTCCCGCGCCAGCTCTCGGGCGGCCAGGAGCAGCGCGTGGCGATCGCGCGGGCGATCGTCAGCGACCCCTCGCTGCTGGTGGCGGACGAGCCCACCGGCGACCTCGACGCCGCCTCCGCCGCCGAGATCCTCGACCTGATCGGGCGCCTGAACCGCGAGTTCGGCAAGACGGTCGTGATGGTCACCCACGACCCGCGCGCCGCCGAACGCGCCCACCGCGTGCTGCACCTGGACAAGGGCGTCCTGGTCGAGGCGGTCCGGCGGGAGCAGCCTTGACGAGATACCTGCCCTACATCCTGCGCAACACGCTGCGCAACAAGCGGCGGACGGCGCTGACGGTCCTGTCGATCGTCATCTCGCTGTTCCTGTTCTGCACGCTGCGCACCGTGATCACGTCGCTGGCCGCTTCGCTCGAGTCGGCCTCTTCGGCCCGGCTGATCACGCGCCGCTCGACCTCGCTCACCTTCATGCTGCCGGTCTCCTACCGCGACCGGCTGGCCCAGATCCCCGGCGTCGAGGACGCGAGCTGGATGACCTGGTTCGGCGGCATCTACATCGACGAGCGCAACTTCTTCGCCCAGTTCGCGGTCGATCCGCAGCGCTACCTGGAGCTGTATCCCGAGTACCGCCTCACGCCCGAGGAGAAGGACGTCTTCCGCCGCGAACGCACGGCCTGCATCGTGGGGGAGAAGCTGGCGCGCAAGTACGGGTTCGGGGTCGGTGACCGAATCACCCTGCGCGGCACCATCTTCGAGGGCGTCTGGGACTTCACGGTCTGCGGCGTGGCGTACCCCGCGACGCCGGACCTGGACACCAACTGGCTGCTGTTCAACGGGGAGTACCTGAACCAGCGCATGGGCGACTTCGGGCAGGTGGGCGCCTTCGTGCTGAAGCTCGACGATCCCGCCCGCGCCGGCGACGTCGCCCGCATCGTCGACGCCACGTTCGCCAACAGCGCTGCGGAGACCAAGACCGAAACCGAGAAGGCGTTCCAGATGGGCTTCATCTCGATGCTCGGCAACATCCAGGCGGTGATCTACGCGCTGGGCTCCGCCATCGTCATCGCCATCGGCCTGGTCTCGATGAACACGATGATGATGGCCGCCCGCGAGCGCACGCGCGAGATCGCGGTCCTGAAGGCCCTGGGCTTCACCGACCGCACCGTGGTCGGCCTGGTGCTGGTGGAATCGCTGCTGATCACCCTCGCGGGCGGCCTGCTCGGGGCCGGCCTCGCGCGACTTGTCTTCGGACTCACGGACTTCACGGCGGGCGGCTTCTTCCCCAGCTTCACGGTCACCGACGGCACCGTGGCGCAGGCGCTCGGCATCGCGCTCTTCCTGGGCGTGGTCAGCGGCGTGGCGCCGGCCTGGAACGCGGCGCGCCTGCACATCGTCGACGCGCTGCGGCACACGGGGTGACGAGGATGCGACTGCCGCTGCAATACAACCTGCGCAACCTGGTCGTGCGCCGCACCATGACGCTGATGACCGCCGGCGGCATCGCCCTGGTCGTGGCGGTGCTCGTGCTGACACTCGCGCTGGCCCACGGCTTCAGCGCCACCCTCGTCGCGACCGGCCGGGCGGACAACGCCATCGTGCTGCGCGGCGGCGCCACCAGCGAGATGATGTCGAGCCTCTCGCGGGATTCCGCCCGCATCGTCGCGGCCGACCCGGCCGTGGCCCGCGGACCGGACGGCGAGCCGCTGGCCCAGCCCGAGATGGTCGTACTGGTGAACCTGCTGCGGCGCGGCGACCCGGACGCCTCCTCGAACGTGTCGGTGCGCGGCGTCGACCCGCAGGTGTTCGCCCTGCGCCCCGACATCCGACTGCGCGAGGGCCGGATGCTGCGGCCCGGCATGGACGAGGTGCTGGTCGGCCGCAAGCTGGACCGGCGCTTCGAGGGCTGCGGGCTGGGGGAGACGCTGCACATGGGCGGCCGCGACTGGCGCGTGGTCGGCACCTTCGACGCCGGCGGCAGCGGTTTCGATTCCGAGATCTGGGGCGACCGCGAAGCCTTCCTGCCGGCCTTCGACCGTGTCGAGTATTCCTCGCTGACCCTGCGCCTGACCGATCCCGCCCGCCTCGCCGACCTGCTGGCCCGCCTGGAGGCCGACCCCCGCGTGCGCGCCGAGCCGCAGATCGAGCGGGAGTACTACCGCCTCCAGTCCCAGCAGCTGGCCGGCGTGATCCGCGCCCTCGGCCTGTTCCTGGTGGTGGTGATGGCCGCCGGCGCCGTCTTCGGCGCGCTGAACACGATGTACGCCGCGGTCGGCTCGCGCAGCCGCGAGATCGCGACGCTGCTGGCCCTGGGCTTCCCGCCGCGGTCGATCCTGGCCAGCTTCCTGGTCGAATCGGTGTTGCTGTGCCTGATCGGCGGGGTGCTGGGTTGCCTGCTCGCCCTGCCCGTGCACGGCGTCTCGACGGGCACCACCAACTGGGCCTCGTTCAGCGAGGTCGCCTTCGAGTTCCGCATCTCCCCCGGCATCCTGGCCATCGGTCTGCTGGCGTCGGTCGTGCTCGGTCTCGTCGGCGGCTACTTCCCCGCCCGCGCGGCGGCGCGGCGCACGGTCAGCGAGGCGCTGCGCGCCGGCTGAGGCGGCCCTTTCGTATCGCTGAAATTTTATTATCATGTAGGCGGATCGTTTTAGCCGCCCCCGCCGAACGGAGACCCCCATGCGGGTCCTGCTGGTCGAACCGCGCACACCGGACACCTTCTGGAGCTTCCGCAACGCCCTGCCATTCGTGGGCAAGCGCGCCTCGAACCCGCCGCTCGGTCTGCTGACCCTCGCCGGTCTACTGCCGCGCGACTGGGAGTTGAAGCTCGTCGACCTGAACTGCCGACCCCTGCCGGCTGCGGACGTGCAGTGGGCTGACTACGTGCTCGTCAGCGCCATGCTGGCGCAGCGCGATTCGCTGCTCGAGGTGATCCGGACCTGCCGCGCGGCGGGCAAGCCGATGATCGGCGGCGGGCCGCTGTTCACCGCCGAGGCGGCCGACAATCCCGGCGTCGACCACGTCGTGGTCGGCGAGGCCGAGGAGACCGCGGCGGCGCTCGCCGCCGACATGGAGGCTGGGCGCGTCCGGCCCCTGTACGAGGCGCCGCGCTACCCCGACCTGTCGCTGACGCCCCTGCCGCGCTGGGACCTGATCGACCTGCGCGAGTACGCGACGATGTCGGTGCAGTCGTGCCGCGGCTGCCCCTTCGACTGCGAGTTCTGCGACGTGGTGGCACTGAACGGGCACAAGCCCCGCTACAAGAAGCCGGAGCGGTTCCTCGCCGAACTGGATGTGCTGCGCGAGCGGGGCTGGCGCGGCCAGACCTTCCTGGTCGACGACAACTTCGTGGGCAATCCGCAGCGCTGCAAGGAGCTGCTGCGCGCCATGATCGACTGGCGCCGCGCGACGCGCGCGCGCATGACGTTCCTCACCGAAGCCTCGGTGAACATGGCCGAAGATCCCGAGCTGCTGCAGCTGATGGTCGAGGCCGGCTTCAAGAAGGTGTTCCTGGGCATCGAGACGCCGAGCGCCGAGAGCCTGCAGGAGTGCCACAAGATGCAGAACCTGCGCTGCGACCTGCCGACCGCCGTGCGCCGCATCCAACACGCCGGCCTGGAAGTCATGGGCGGCTTCATCGTGGGCTTCGACAGCGACCGCGCCGACATCTTCCAGCGGCAGTTCGAGTTCATCCAGAACACCGGCGTGGTGACCGCAATGGTCGGGATGCTCCAGGCCATCCCGCGCAGCCGCCTCTACCAGCGGCTGGCGGGGGAGGGGCGTCTGCGGGGTGACGGCGGCGGCGACAACACCAAGGCGACCTTCAACTTCGAGCCGAAGCTGGACCGCGAGTTCCTGATCGAGAACTACCGCACCCTGATGCGCCGGCTCTACGAGCCGAACACCTACTACCGCCGCGCCCGGGTCCTGCTGGACAACCACCGCGCTCTGGGGCCGCGGGCGCACCTGTCGCGCAGCGATCTGCGGGCGCTCGCGAAGTCGTTGTGGTGGATGGGGATCCGCGAGCGCGGCCGCCGCGCGTACTGGCGCTTCCTGACCACGACGCTCCTGCAGCACCCCGACCGCATCGGCCTGGCGGTCACCCTCGCCATCACGGGGCGGCATTTCCGGATCGTCGCGGAAGCTCTGTAACCGGCGCCTGCCCGCCTGCCTCCCGCCGCATACAGGTGGCGATCAGTCTTCATTGAGCCTACCCTTCCGCTCTCTCTGCAGTGGGCCGTTCGCGGACTTCAATGATCGGATCGTCATCATGACCAGCTTGAAACCGACCGCCTCCCGCCTCGCCGTCGCCGTGTGCCTGTCGCTGACGATCGTCGGCGCCGGCGCCCGGGCCGCCTCCATCACGCACAGCGGCACCTATGGTCCGTCTCCCTATCTCGGCATGAGCCAGTACACGTTCCCGGTCCAGTCCGTGCCGCAGTTCGACCTTCCCGGCCAGTGCCTGACCTCCGTCTGCGTGCAGGCGACGGCGCACGGGGCCGGGTTCCTGAGCTACGAGAACACCCAGACCTTTCCCGCGTCCGTGACGAGCGTCTACCAGGTCCAGGTCACGGTCAGGCGGCCCGACCTGTCGCCGGTGATGGTGCTCCAACCGTCGCAGTCCTTCTCGGATGCGCTCACGTCTTTCGACGGCGTCGCGGACTACGCCGGCACCTCCGGCGTGACCCACTCCGGACTGGACGTGTCCGCGGGCAACACGGTCTGCCTGGCGAGCGCCCTCGATCTGGCGCTCTTCACGGGCGCCGGCACGGTCAACCTCCCCTGCACGGCTTTCGACATGTCCTACCAGAACGGCGCCAACAGCTGGTCGATCGGCATGCAGGCCTACGTCAGCTACTCGGTCACCTACAACTACATGGAGTGCGGCGTCCCCAACGAGCAGACCGCCTGGGGCAACGTCAAGAGCATGTACCGGTGATCGCCGGCGCAGCGTGAGCCAGGGCCGCCGCCCCACGGGACGGCGGCCTTTTCATGGGGGCGTTACGAGCGGAATCAGGAGAATGCTGGACGTTCCGGCGAAATCGGCCATCTTCGTGACGGCGCGGCCATCGTCGCCGGCCGTTCCGTCCCGGCATTGACAGGAGTCCCGTGTTCGCGCAGCTCGCCCTCTCGCTCTGTCTGGCCGCAGGCGCGCCCGCGCCGCGCAACATCGTGCTGTTCATCGCCGACGGCGCCGGGTTCCTGCACTATGAGGCCGCGAGGCTCCACGACGAGGATCCGACCGGACGCCAGGTGTACGACGGCTGGCCGGTGCGCCTCGCGATGAGCACCGCGCCGCTCGGCGTGCAGTACGACCCGCAGCTGGCGTGGCGCGAACCCGACTGGTGCGACCGCGACGCCACCGATTCGGCCGCCGCCATCACCGCCATGACCACGGGCGTCAAGACGGCCAACGGCCGGCTGGCCGTCGATCCCCAGGGCGTGCCCGTCACGCCGCTCGGGCGCATCATGGCGGCGGCGGGCAAGGCGACCGGTGTCGTCTCCACGGTGCCCTTCACCCACGCCACGCCGGCGGGCTTCGCCGTCTCCCATGCCGACCGCGGCGCCTACCCGGAAATCGCGCGGCTCATGCTGGGCGACGGGGACCTCGACGTGGTCATGGGCGCCGGGCACCCCTGGCACGACGATGACGGGCGCCGGTGCGACGTCGCGGACTACCGCTGGGTCGGCGGCGCCGCGACCTGGGATTCCCTCGTCGCGGGGCAACTCGGTGCGGCGGACGCGGGCTACTGGACGCTGGTCTCGACGCGCGCGCAGTTCCGGGCCCTGGGCAACGGGCCGGCGCCGCGCCGCGTGGCCGGCGTGGCGATGGCCCGCGAGACGCTGCAGGAACAGCGCGACGGCGATCCGCTGGCTGCGCCCTTCGCCGAGCCGCGCCGCGAAGATGTTCCGAGCCTGGCCGAGATGGCGCTGGCCGCCCTGAACGTCGTCGACGGGGATCCGGACGGCTTCTGCCTGCTGATCGAGGGGGGCGCCGTGGACTGGGCCAGCCACGACGGCCGCTTGGGGCGGATGATCGAGGAGATGACGGACTTCAACCGGGCGGTCGAGGCCGTGCTGGCTGGACTCGACGAGCGCGGCCTGCTCGGCGAGACCCTCGTCGTGGTCACTGCGGACCACGAGTGCGGCCACCTCGCCGGCCCCGTGCCGGCCTACGTGTTCCTCACCGGCGAGCACACGAACTCGCTGGTGCCGCTCTTCGCCCGCGGACCGGGCAGCGGAGAACTCGTCGCGCGCGCGATGGAGACAGATCCGGTTCGCGGACCCTACCTCGACAACTGCGAACTCGGCGCGACGCTCGCCGGTGCGGCCGCCGGTTTGCGGAGCTGCCGCACGGAAGGCCCGGCGGGATCGAACACGAACACCGGCAGGTCGGACTGAGCGCCGATGCTCCGGGCCGTCCCGTCGACGAGTTCCGCCAGGATCCGGCCGGCTTGCGGGCTCCCGAGCTGTCCCGGACGCGGCAACGCCACGCCCTGCAGCGGATCGAACCCGTGAATGCGCGCGAATTCGCGGCGCGGCCACGGGTGGGTCAGCTGGGCCGGATTCACCACCACGAGTCCGGGCTTCTCCCCGTCGAGGATCTGCCAGGCGCGCAGCCGGTACGACATGTCATCGGCCCACAGCAGGAAGCCGCGCTCGGCGGTGACGGACTCCCACATCTTCCGCAGCAGTTGCTCGTGCTGGACGTAGGCAACGCGCCGCTGCCAGCCGGTGCGCAGCCACGGCGTCGCGACAGCGAGCAGGGCCAGCACGAGCAACGCGCCGGCCGCGGCCCGTCCGCGCCCCGCCGTTGCCACGCGGAGTCGGGCGGCCGCGGGGGCCGTGGCGACCAGACCGAGCGCCAGGATCGGCAGGAAGTAGGAAGTGGGATCGGGAACGCCGTAACTGAACGTCACGGCGCACTCCAGCACGCAGGCGGCCGCGACGGCCTGCAGCAGCCGGCGCCGCGGACCGGGCCCGCTCGCCCGGATCGCCGCGACCAGCGCGAGCGCGGACAGGGCCAGGAACGGGTAGACATGCACGGCGAGCAGGCGCGCCTGACCGGCCGAGGGCTGGAATCGTCCGAAGAACTCGCGGTACTGCGCGGCCCGCAGATGGTCGAACACGGATCCCCAGGAGGGAGACAGCAGCGGCCACTGCACCGCCCCGGGATGGAAGGCCCGCCAGGCCACGAATCCGTAGGCGGCCAGCGGCAGCAGCAGGCCGGCGAGCGCGGGCGGGAGCAGACCCCACGACAGGCCACGTCGCCGCGCCGCGATCGCGAGCGCGGCGGTCAGGATCGCCGCCGGCAGCAGGGCCGTCGCGTGGTGGGCCAGCCCGAGGCCGCAGACCAGACCCCATAGGGCAGCGTCGCGGCGGGCGAAGGCGGCGACGACGGGCGCGTCCAGCTTCGTGAACAGTCGCAGGGCCAGCAGCGCCGCGCCGCAGGACCAGGCCACGTGCCACGAACCGGTCTCGGCCAGCGTCGTCTCGAAGGTCCAGACGGGGTTGAGCCCGAAGAGCAGCACGGGCAGCCAGGACAGCAGCGCGCCGCCGGGACGGCCCGCGGTCAGCTGGCGGGCCAGCCGGTGCAGCAGCGCGATGGCCACGGCGCCGCCCAGCGCGCTCCACGCGTTGGCGGCGTAGACCCAGCTCACCCCGCAGGCGTGCAGCAGCGATACGAACGGGTGGCCGAACAGCGTGTAGAGTGGGTAGCCTGTGGGGTGGGCGACGCCGCGGGTCGCCAGCACCAGCGTGAACTCCGCCGCGTCCTTGTCCCCGACCGCCGGCGGTGCGAGCAGCAGGTAGAGGGCCAGCGCGCCGATCCCGGCCAGGAACGATGGCATCCAGCCGGCATTCCCGGCGGGGATCGCAGGAGATCCCGGTGTCGTTGGTTTGGTTACTGTCACCAAGAGGTGTCCCTTCCCGCGACGGCTCTGCGGCACAAATCTACCTGGAGATTGTAGAGCCCGACAGCCCGCACGTCGATTCCCGCTTGCCGTCACGACGGCGACGATGGCGCCTTGACCGCCGACCGCCGCGTTCCTAAGGTGGTTCGGGAGGACATCATGAACGTTCGATCTCAAGGCCCGGCCGTCCGCGGCGCCGTCGTGCTTCTGACCGCGATCCTGGCGCTGCTCGCCGCCGGTTGCGCCAGCGGGCCGCCGCGCGTCGGCGGCGTGGCCGGGGTCTCGCCCGCGCCCGACACGCCCTGGATCCCGCCGGCGTCCGCCGCCGTCGCCGTGTCGCCCTCCGAACCCGCCATCCCGCCCGAAGCCGTCGCGGAGCGCCTGGCCAACCTCACCCTGGCCGAGGTCGTGGACATCTCGCTGGCCAACAGTCCCGCCACGCGCGAGGCCTGGGCCAACGCCAAGGCCGCCGCCGCGGGTTACGGCTCGGCGAGGGGGACCCGGCTGCCCTCGCTCGACGGGACCGCGACGCTCGCGCGCGGCAACACCGCGCAGAACCGCGCGACGGGCGGCGCATCGGGTTGGTCGACGACGTACGGGCCCGGCGCCACGCTGTCGTGGCAGCTGCTGGATTTCGGCGGGCGCGCGGGGCGCGTCGAGGCTGCAAAACAATCCCTGCTGGCGGCCGACTGGACGCACAACGCCGTCATCCAGGACGCCGTCCTGGACGTGGTGACGGCGTTCTACCGCTACGGCGGCGCCAAGGCCATCCTCGCGGCGAACCGCGCGTCCTGGGCCGAGGCGGACAGCAGCCTCGCCGCGGCCGAAGCGCGCCACGAGGTCGGGCTGGCCACGATCGCCGACGTGCTGCAGGCGCGCACGGCCCGCGCCCAGGTCAAGCTGGACCTGCAGACCACCGAGGGCCAGGTGCGCACCACCAGGGGCGCGCTCGCGGTGTCGATGGGCTACCCGGCGAACGCGCCCTACGACATCGAGATCGGCGTGCCCGACGTCCCGGTCGACGGCGTCGCGCACGCGGTGGACGAGCTGATCGCCGGCGCCGTGGCGACGCGGCCCGACCTGCGGGCGGCGCAGGCGCAGGCAAGGGCCGCTGCGGCCCGCGTCCGCAGCGCGCGCGCGGACCTGCTGCCGTCGCTGTCGGTGAGCGGCTCGACGTCCCGCACCTGGACCGACGGCGTGGATGATCCCGTCGACCGCACCGGCGGCGCGCTCACGCTCAGCATCCCGCTGTTCGGCGGCTTCTCGGGCCGTCACGAGCTGGCCCGGGCCCGGGCCGAGGCCGACGCCGCCGCCGAGCGGGCACGCGGCCTCGGGCAGCGCGTGGTCTACGAGATCTTCGTCGCGCACAGCGACTTCCTCACCGCCACCGAGCGGGTCCGGACGGCCGACGAGTTGCTGACGAGCGCCGCCGCCTCCGAAGAGGTCGCGCTCGGCCGCTACCGCGAGGGCGTGGGCGACATCCTGGACCTGCTGTCGGCGCAGCGCGCGCTGGCGTCGGCGCGCGCCCAGCAGGTCAACGCCCGTCTGGACTGGTTCACCGCACTGGCGCAGCTCGCCCGCGACTCGGGCGTCCTGGGCCTGCGCGGCGCGAATCCCCTGGCTCCCGACAACCTGCATCCCGAGGTGGCACGATGACGGCGACGAAGAGACACACCGCTCCCGCGCTGATGCTGTTCGCCGTCCTGCTCGCGCTGGCGGGCACGGGTGCGAAGCCGGCCCCGAAATCGCCGACGGTGCCGGTGGTGACCGGCGCCGTGAAGGTGCAGCCGGCGCCGCTGCTGCTGGAAGCGGTGGGCACGGTCGAGCCGATCGAGTCCGTGGCGGTCCGCCCGCAGGTGGGCGGCGTCATCACGCGCGTCGCGTTCACCGAAGGCGACGATGTGCGGGCGGGGCAGCCGCTGTTCCAGATCGACCCGCGCCCGCTGCAGGCGGCGCTCGAGGCGGCGCAGGCCCAGCTCGCGCGCGACGAGGCGCAGGCCGCCAACGCCGACGCCCAGTCCGCCCGCTACGCGAAGCTGGCGGCCAAGGACTACGTCACGCGCGAGCAGGCCGACGCCGCCCGCACCCAGGCGGACGTCTTCCGGGCCGCCGTGCAGGCCGACCGCTCGGCGCTGGAGCAGGCGAAGCTGAACCTCGCCTACGCCACCGTGTCGTCGCCCGTGGCCGGCCGCACCGGGAGCATCCTGGTGACCAAGGGCAACGTGGTGGCCCCGAACGGCGGGCCGCTCGTGGTGGTCAACCAGCTGAGCCCGATCCGGGTGAACTTCGCGGTGCCCGCGGACCGGCTGCCGCAGGTGCGCAGGCACACGGCGGGCGGCGCGCTCGCGGTCCACGCCCACCCCTCGCGCGACGGCGCCGGCGAGGCGCTCGTCGGCCGCCTGGTCTTCGTGGACAACGCCGTGGGGACCGGCACCGGCACCGTGACGCTGAAGGCGGAATTCCCGAACGAGGACGGCGCGCTCTGGCCGGGGCAGTTCGTGGACGTGGACCTCGTGCTCGCGATCGAGTCCGACGCGCTGACGGTGCCCGCCGCCGCCGTGGTGACCGGGCGCGACGGCCTGTTCGTCTTCGTCGTGGGCGACGACCGCAAGGCCGAAAAGCGCGCCGTCGAAGTGGACCGCACCATCGACGGCCTGGCCGTGGTGCGGGGCGACCTGCGCGACGGCGAAGCGGTCGTCATCGACGGTCAGATGCGCCTGGCGCCGGGCACGGTCGTCGAGATCAAGACGCCGAAACTGGCGACCGGGGGCGCGCGATGAGCCTCTTCATCCGCCGGCCGGTCATGACGACGCTGATCATGCTGGCCATCCTCGGGGCCGGCGTCCTGGGCTACCGACAGCTGCCGGTCAGCGACCTGCCGAACGTGGACTTCCCGACGATCTCGGTGTCGGCGGGCCTACCCGGGGCCAGCCCCGAGACGATGGCCTCGGCGGTGGCTACGCCGCTGGAGAAGCAGTTCTCCACGATCGCCGGCATCGACAACATGACCTCCACGAGCAGCCTGGGCTCCACCTCGATCACCATCCAGTTCAGCCTCGAGCGCGACATCGACGCCGCCGCGCAGGACGTGCAGGCCGCCATCGCCGCGGTGCAGCGCCAGCTGCCGAGCGACATGCCGTCGCCGCCGTCCTACCAGAAGGTGAACCCGGCCGACTCGCCCATCCTGATGATCAACATCACGTCGCCGACGCTGCCGCTGTCGGTGCTGGACGAGTACGCGCAGACGATCATCGCGCGGCGCATCTCGATGGTCAGCGGCGTGGCCCAGGTGCAGGTCTACGGCTCGCAGAAGTACGCGGTGCGCGTGCAGCTGGACCCGCAGGCGCTGGCCTCGCGCGGCATCGGCCTCGACCAGGTGGTCCAGTCGATCCAGGCCAACAACGTCAACCTGCCGACAGGCACGTTGTGGGGGGCCGACAAGGCCACGACCGTGCGCGCCACCGGCCAGCTCGAGTCGGCGGCCGAGTACCGGCCGATCGTCGTGGCCTACCGCGACGGCGCGCCGGTGCGGCTGCAGGACCTCGGGCGCGTCATCGACAGCGTGCAGAACGACCGGACCGCCAGCTGGTTCGTCGACCAGCGCGCGATCATGCTGGCGGTGCAGCGGCAGCCCGGCACGAACACCGACGAGGTCTCGCGCAAGGTGCAGGCCCTGCTGCCCGAGCTGCGCAGCCAGCTGCCGGCCGCCGCGACGCTCAACGTGATGATCGACCGGGCCCAGCCGATCCGCGAGTCGGTCCACGACGTGAAGTTCACGCTGCTGCTGACGCTGTGCCTCGTGGTGCTGGTGATCTTCCTGTTCCTGCGCAACCTGTCGGCCACGGTGATCCCCAGCCTCGCTTTGCCGATGTCGCTGGTCGGCACCTTCAGTGTCATGGCGCTGCTCGGCCACAGCCTCGACAACCTGTCGCTGATGGCGCTGACGCTGTCGGTCGGCTTCGTCGTCGACGACGCCATCGTGATGCTGGAGAACATCTACCGGCACCTGGAGATGGGGAAGAAGCCCTACCAGGCCGCGGTCGACGGGGCGCGCGAGGTCGGCTTCACCATCGTCTCGATGACGCTCTCGCTGGCCGCCGTCTTCATCCCCATCCTGTTCATGGGCGGGATCATGGGGCGCCTGTTCCGCGAGTTCGCGGTCGTCATCATGACGGCGATCCTGGTGTCGGGCTTCGTCTCGCTGACACTGACCCCGATGATGTGCAGCCGCTTCCTCAAGCCCCAGCACGTGAAGCACAACCGGCTCTACGACGGCATCGAGCGGGTCTGGGTGGACGGGCTCGCCCTCTACGAGCGCACGCTGGGCATCGCGATGCGCCACAAGCGCGCCACCCTGCTGCTGTCGGCGGCGGTGTTCGCCGGCACGCTGGTCCTGTTCCGCGTGGTCCCGAAGGGGTTCATCCCCAGCACGGACACCGGCTACCTCACCGGGACCACCGAAGGTGCGGAGGGCCTCTCCTTCGAGGCCATGAGCGCGCACCAGCAGAAAGTGGCGGCGGTGCTGGCGCAGGACCCGAACGTCGACGTCTTCATGTCGAGCGTGGGGGCCGGCGGCCCGACCTCCTCCGGCAACCAGGGGCGGTTCTTCCTGCGCCTGAAGCCCCGCGGCGAGCGCGAACTGAGCGCCGACGAGGTCGTCGCCAGCCTGCGCGGGAAGCTGGCTGCGATCCCGGGCATCCGCGCCTTCGTCAACAACCCGCCGGCCATCAACATCGGCGCGCGCTTCGCGTCGGGCCTCTACCAGTTCACCATGCAGTCGGCCGACCTCGAGGCGCTCTACGCGGCCGCACCCGAGTTCGAGGCCCGGCTGCGGCAGGAAGCGCGGCTGCGCGACGTCAACAGCGATCTGCGCGTGAGCAACCCCGAGGTGGAGGTGGTCATCGACCGCGACCGCGCCGCCTCTCTCGGGGTGACGCCGCGGGCCATCGAGGAGACGCTCTACTCGGCGTTCGGCACGCGCCAGGTGTCGACCATCCTGGCCCCCAACAACCAGTACTTCGTGCTGATGGAGCTGCTGCCGGAGCGGCAGCGCGACCCCGAGGCCGTCGCGCAGCTCTACGTGAGGGCGGCGGGCGGCGAACTGGTGCCGCTGTCGGCGCTCGCGCAGATCGTGCCCGGCGTCGGACCGCTCACGGTCAACCACTCGGGGCAGCTGCCGTCGGTGACGGTGTCCTTCAACCTCGGCGAGGGGGTGGCGCTGAGCGAGGCCGTGGAGGTCGTCAACCGCGTCGCGCGCGAGACGCTGCCCTCGTCGATCGTCACCAACTTCGCGGGCACCGCGCAGGCGTTCGAGGCCTCGCAGGCCGGCATGACGTCGATGCTGATCCTCGCCATCCTGGTCATCTACCTGATCCTGGGCATCCTCTACGAGAGCTTCGTGCACCCGATCACGATCCTGACCGGCCTGCCCTTCGCGCTGTTCGGGGCGCTGCTGACGCTGCTGATCTTCAGGGCCGACCTGAGCCTCTACAGCTTCGTCGGCCTGATCATGCTGATCGGCGTGGTGAAGAAGAATGCCATCATGATGATCGACTTCGCGCTGGACGAGAAGCGCCGGGGCACGCCGGCCGAGGCGGCCATCGTGAAGGCCTGCAGCATCCGCTTCCGCCCGATCATGATGACCACGCTGGCGGCGCTGGTCGGCACGATGCCGATCGCGCTGGGGATGGGCGCGGGCTCGGAGGCGCGACGGCCGCTGGGCCTGACCGTCGTGGGCGGGCTTCTCTTCTCGCAGCTCATCACGCTGTACGTGACGCCGGTGTTCTTCACCTACCTCGACCGCTTCCAGGAGCGGCTGAGCCGCGGGAGGGCGGGCCGGGCCTGAGGGGGCGGCGGGGGTCAGGGCAGGCGGCGCAGCAGCACCAGCGTCACGTCGTCGCTGGTGGGCGCCTCGCCCACGAAGGACTTCACGTCGGCGAGCACGGCGTCGCGCACCTCGGCCGTCGGGCGGCCGCGCAGGGACGCCAGCAGGTCGCGCAGGCGCTCGTCGCCGTAGTCCTCGTCGGCGGCGTTCCAGGCCTCGGGGATGCCGTCGGTGTAGAGGGCCAGCAGGTCGCCGGCCGCGAGCGACGCGGTGCCGGACTTCCAGACGCCGTCGTCCATCAGCGCCACCGGCAGGCCGGTCCCGGTCAGCGTGAAGGTGGTGCCGTCGCCGCGCACCACGAAGGGCGGGTTGTGCCCGGCGTTGACGTAGGCCAGCTCCCCGGTGGCGGGATCGAGCAGCCCCACGAACAGCGTGGCGTAGCGGATGGGCTCGGTGGCGGCGAAGAGGACCGCGTTGAGCCGGTGGACCAGGTCCGAGAGGTCGGCGATCGAGCCGGCCAGGCCCCGCAGCAGCGGCAGCAGCGATGAGACCAGCAGCGCTGCGCCCAGCCCCTTGCCCGCCACGTCCCCGATCACGACCGCCAGGCGCCCGTCGGGCAGCGGGAAGACGTCGTAGAGGTCGCCGCCGACCTCGGTGCAGGACTCCAGGTGGGTCAGCAGTTCCCAGCCCGGGACCGCCGGCGACTCGGCGGGCAGCAGCGTGGCCATGATGCGCCTGGCTGCGCCCAGCTCGGTGTCGAGGCGCTGCTTCTCGGCCTCCATGGTGTGGTAGCGCGCGTGGGTCAGGGCGACCGCGATGCAGTTGGCCAGCAGGGTGAAGGCCTTCAGCTCGTCGGTGGTGTAGCGGTCGGCGGTGTCGGCGGAGTCGGCGTAGAGCAGGCCGATGACGCTCTGGTTGTCGAACAGCGGCGCCGCCATGGCCGTGTGCAGGCCCTGCGAGACGATGCTCATTTGCGCCTGCAGCGCCGCGTCCCGCTGCGCGTCCTCGATCAGGAACGACACCCGCTCGCCGAGCACGCGCTCGATCACCGTCCGGCTCAGCATGATGTTGTCGGCCGCGCCGCCGCCGCGCACGCGCGAGGCGCGCACCTGCGGTTCGCCGTCGTTCTCGTCCAGCAGCACGATCAGCGCCCGCTCGGGCGCCATGGCCGCGTCGACGAGGTCCAGGATGGGCTCGAACAGGTCCTCCGGCGCGCCCGGGGACACCAGCAGGCTGCCCGCCTCGGCCAGCACGGTGAACAGCTCGGCCCGCTTGCCGCCACTGCGCGGCGCGAGGCGCTCGCTGCGGTCGCGCCCGGTGACCTCGTGCCAGGTGATCGCCACGCCCGTCGACGGCCGGTCGCCGACGAAGGTCATCAGCGCCCCGGTGTCCTGCTTGCCGCCCACGGTGAGCGTCGCGCGGCCCAGCGTCAGCTTGTCGCCGAACTCCAGCTGGCGCCAGCCGTCGACCGGGTTGCCGTTGACCTGCGTGCCGTTGTGGCTGCCCAGGTCGCGCAGCCGCGCCCGCCCGTCGCGGAACTCGATCTCGGCGTGCCGCCGCGAGATCGAGGATTCGGACAGCAGGATGTCGCAGTCGGCGGCGCGGCCCGCGACGTGGACGCCTTCGCCCAGCTCGAAGCGGACGTCGAGGTCGCCGACACGGCCGCCCAGGATGAGGGTTCGCTTTTCCATGCCGACCAGGATAAGGCGGTTGCCCGGATCGCGCCTCCCGGAATCAGCCCTGGCGGACGAAGTGCGGCATCTCGGCCGGGATCTCCAGGGACAGTTCGACGAAGCCGGCGTACGCGCCGTCCCGGTACCAGGGCGACTGGTAGATCAGCTTGCGCACGCCGCGCTTCTCGATGGTGTAGGCGTTGCGGGTCTGGCCGGCCAGCATGGACACCACCTGGGAGCGCGAGGGTTCGGGGTGGCAGTCCAGGAGGTTCAGGCCGACCAGGGCGGCGCCGCCCTGGTCGGCGAAGGTCTCGATGGCGCGGGCGTTCATCTCCAGGATGATCCCCTGCGTGTCGCAGACGGTGATCGCGGCGGGGAACTCGTGGATCCAGGCGCAGGGCTGCACGGCGGCCTCCTCAGCGGACCAGCATGATCTTGCGTGTCTCGGCGACTCCGGCCGCTTCGAAGCGCGCGAAGTAGACGCCGGACGCGGCGGGCCGGCCGCGGGCGTCGCGGCCCGTCCAGACCAGCGCGTGGCGGCCGGCGGGCTTCTCGCCCTCGAGCAGGCGGGCCACCTCGCGGCCGGCCAGGTCGTGGACCGACACGCGGACGCGCCCGGCGACGGCCAGATCATAGCGCACCGTCACGCTGGGGTTGAACGGATTCGGAAAGATCTCGGCCAGCGCATTGCGCGCGGGCAGACCGGTCGCCGGCGGGTCGTCCACGCCGGTGACCGCGCCGGCCAGCGTGAAGTCGACGTAGGAATGCGTTTCGAAGAGGCCGGACCAGGCGGCGGAGTACTCCCAGGTGTCGGAGCCCACCACGGGCGCCACGCTGACATTCAGGCCGAGCACGCGCCCCTGCTCGAGGGTGAGGCCCTGCACCACGGGCGTGCCGGCGCCGGCCGGGTACCAGGTGTAGCCCGCGCCGGGCGGCAGCGTCGCCGGGATCAGGACCTCGGTGCGGTAGACGCCGCCGGTGAAGGTCGAGGCGATCTGGGCGCCGCCGACCGGCCCGCGGTCGTAGACCGACACGCCGGCCAGCCCGTGGGCGAAGGTGATGTCGTTGCCGTCGCCCCAGAAGTCGCCGATGTGGTTGACCCGGTTGTCGGGGTTGTCGGTGTCGGTCGCGCCGCCGGCGTGGCGGACGGGCGACTCCCAGCGGCCGTTCTCGCCGCTGCCGTCGACCGAGACGTGGAAGCGCAGCCGCACCGACGACGCGAAGGCGAGGTAGAGGCCGTCGGCGCGCCAGCCCGCGTAGGTCAGGAGCGTGAAGGGGTCGGGGGCGCTCGTGTAGTAGTAGCCCGTGGCGAACGGCGGCCAGGACGGCTCCAGGACGCCGTCGATCACCGGCGCGGCGCCGAGCCGCGGCAGCACCGTCGCGACGTCGTAGAGCGGCTCGGGATCGGCGCCGTCCAGCACGCCGTCGCCGTCGGTGTCCGGGACGGTCGGCCCGGTGCCGCGGAAGTCGTAGCGGGCGTACTCCGCGAGGTCGCCGAGGCCGTCGAAGTCCGTGTCGGGCTGTGCGGGGCTGGAGCCGAAGCCCGCCTCGTCCCGGGCGACGCGATCGTCGGCGTCGGGCAAACCGTCGCCGTCGGTGTCCAGGCACTCCAGGACCCCGTCGTAGGGGGCGGGGAAGGTCAGCCAGGAGTCCCCGTACAGGCGGTTCGTCACCGCGATGCCGTTGTAGTGGGGGCCCCAGTCCAGGTGCCGGCCCTCGCCGCCGAAGAGGCCGGGGTAGTCCCACGCGAAGTGGCAGAACACGACGTCCGGCGTGGCGTCGCCGGTGATGTCGTCCATGCGCTCGAGTACGTGGTGCATCTCGTGGGTGAAGGTCCAGGCGACGCTGTAGTCGACGGCGGCCAGGTTCTCGGGGTAGGGCACGCTGCAGACCGTGCCCAGTGCGGCGATCGTGCTGTCGAAGACGTGGTACGGGCCGAGGCAGCCGGCCAGGTCCAGGCCCATCAGGTAGGCGACGTCGTACTGGCCGTCGCGGACGCCGCGCGCCCGCAGGTCGGCCTCGACCTCGGGACCCCAGATGTCGGCGGGCAGGGGCGCGTCGATGTAGAGGAAGGTCGGGTCGAAGTTCAGGTTGCCCTCGGTGGTGCGCCAGTAGAACTCGATCGCCTTGTGGATCCCCTGGGTCATCCGGTTGATGTCGTTGGCGGAGTAGCCTTCGGTGTAGAACGCGACGAGCAGTTCCAGGTTCTTGTGCCGCGAGAGTCCCGTCGCGGCGGTCTGCGTGGTCGCGGCGCAGCCCGACGAAAGCGCGGTGATCCGCGAACCGAAGGCGTCGATGCCGACGACGCGGTACTCGTAAGCCTGTCCCGGCGTCAGTCCGCCGTCGGTGAATGACGTGCGGGCGAGCACGCGCTTGACCACGGCGAAGGTGCCGCCGGCGGGCCGCCGCTCGATCTCGTAGCCGGCCAGGGCGGTGGCGACGACCGGGTCCCAGTCCACGCGCGCTGTGGTGCGGAAGCCGACGGCGCGCGGGTTCGCGGGGGCGGGCAGCGCGGCCTGGACGTTGATCGCCACGGCGTCCACGACGCCGTGCCAGGAGGCGACGGCGTTGGTGGCGCCGGTGCGGCGGCCGAGAATGCGTCCCTGGGCGTCGACCTTGGCGACGGTCGTGTCGTTGACCGTCCAACTGCAGGCCGCCGGCGGCACCTGCAGGACGGGGCCGCTGGTCGCGGTTGCGGTGACGGCGGGCGTGACCGTCCAGCCCACGGCGACCTGCATCGGGTCGGGCGCGACGGCGAGCGAGGCGAAGGAGAGGCCGCGCGCGTAGCTCTCGAGGATCTCGTCGGCGGTGCGCACGGTGCTGCTGATCCGCAGTTCATCGAGTCGGCCGTCCAGGGGACCGGCCGCGCCCTCGCCGCCGACCTGGAAGGTGGCGGCGCCGATGGCCGGCAGCGCGAAGCCCACCGGCTCCTGGGCGCGCAGCTCGCCGTCGATGAAGACCTGGACCTGCGTCGCGCTCCAGGTGAAGGCACAGTGGTGCCAGTCGCCGGCGAGCCACTCGGAGGCGACCGAGAAGCCGGCCCCGCGCTCCGACGTGCCGTCGGGCCCCCAGCGGTTGACGATGATGCGCAGGAAGTTGCCGCCGTCCTTGCAGATCAGGAGGCCGCCCCAGGTGCCCCAGGCGAGCACGTTGCGGTCCTGGTTGTCGTCGCCGTTCCAGTTCGGGCGCAGCCAGAACTCGAGGGAGCCCTGGGCGGCGGCGAGGTTCGCGGCCGCGTTGTAGGCGAGGCGGCTGCCGGACAGCAGGTTCACTCCATTGCCGAACTTGCCCGCGGCGTATGTGAGGCCGGTGGCCTGGGTCGGCGTCTCTCCGGCGGCGCCGCTGGCCGAGCTGTTGAAGTGCAGCAGCAGCGACGTGGTGGCGTCGGGGGTGTGTTCCTGGGCGAAGGCGGCGCCGGACAGCAGCATGATCGACAGCGCGGCGAACCAAGCGGCGCGCGAATGCGCGCGGCTCTGCGGGTGACGGTGCATTTCGGAACTCCCCCTAGGCTCGGATCTCGGGTTGTGGAGCACTCAGTGATGGCTATGGTGATGGAATCCTGTCGGATACAGGTCGTGGCGCCGCCGGCGGCGCCGTCCGAATGACCCGGGAGGTGGCGGGGGAGCTGACGAAATCCCGAGTTCAACAAGGCTACTCTGTCCGGCGGGAGTTTTCAAGGGGCTGGACTGGGGGCCAGGGGACTCAAGCGGGTGCCGGAAGGGCCGATATCTTGACAGGTTGGGGGGGATCGGCTATCGTACCGATTCCGCCGGGACGCCGGGATTCATTCCTGGCGCGGGCGCAACGAGTTCTGGTTCCTCGGTAGCTCAATGGTAGAGCATGCGGCTGTTAACCGCAGGGTTGTAGGTTCGAGCCCTACCCGGGGAGCCAATCCTTTTCTAACGGAATTCGACCTACCATCCGGTTAGCGGCGTGGCCCGGGGCGAGAGCTCTCGGGCTTTTCGCTTATTCCCAATAATGGCAACGGATTGCGCGGTTCTGGTGGGTGGGGCCGGATTCTCTGGTTCGTGGGCGAGAGTTTGGGGGTCGGTGGGAACAGTCGGGGTTCACGATCGGACCCCGGTCGGTGGTAGAAAAACTCTCGGAATCTCTGTTTCACAACCCCCTCGGAATTAGCGCCGACGATACCTTTGCGGGCCGATCGTAACTGCCGGTGGAGAGAGATTTCTGGTTCGGTGTTGTCACAAACACATTCTGACGGGGTATCATCTCCGACAATCAGTACCATTCGAACCGAAGGAAGGACTCCATGCCCGATTACACGCACCAGATCAATCCTTTTGCCGCTGCAGATGTCGCTGGTGAGGCAGATCGTAAACTCGTCATCGAGGCTGCAGCCGGTGGCCACCAGGCTCTTGAAGACCTCATCATTCGACATCAACCCTGGATCTACAATCTTGCGTTCCGCATGGTCATGGTGCGCGAAGAGGCCGAAGATGTGACCCAAGAAGTCCTGGTCAAGATCATCACCAAACTGGCGACTTACGACTCGGAGAAGGCGGCCTTTCGCACTTGGCTCTACCGGATCGTCACGAACCATGTGATCAACATGAAGGCGCGCGGTTTAGAAGCGCACATTACCGATTTGGAAAGCTACTACTCTTTCGTGGCTCAGGTGCCCGACCGAGAGCCGGACGACTCCCCCGAGACGGAGATGGTCGCCCAGGACTTGGCCATCAGTTGCGTGATGGGCACGTTGCTGTGTCTGGATCGCCGGTCCCGTGTCGTTTTCATATTGGCCGTCGGATTCGGCGTCAACGATGAGGTCGGTTCAGAGATCCTGGACGTGTCCAGCGACACCTTTCGCCAGATTCTATCTCGCGCTCGACGCAAACTGAAAGAGTACATGGGCGGCAACTGTAGCCTGTTCAATCCGGATGCCCCATGCCACTGTCGTAAGAAGGTGCAGACTTTCATCGAATCGGGGGCATTATCGTCCGACCGCCTCTCGTTTCGCCAGGAGCAGGGACCGAGGCTGCGTGATCTGGTGGGACAACGAATGGAACGGTTTGACACGGAGATCTACGACGATTTTTCCAAGTTGCTCCGTGAGCACCCCTTCTACGACTCTCCAGACGCGGTGGCGTGGTTGCGTGAAACCATAGCTGGCCGACCTTTTCGTGAGATATTCGAGCTAGATACTCGTGACGAGGGGGCGAGATGATGCCGGCCAAGATTCCCGATTCCAGCACAGCTGCTCGAGAGGCCCTTTCCTTCCTGCGCGAGCACGCTGACGCCGAAAACGCGGCCTCCTACCAGCGTTATTTCAAGGAACCTGTGGATCTGTACGGTGTCGACTACAAGGAACTGAGGAAATACCAGGCCGACCTCATCGCTAGCGTCCGTGATACTTGGGGCCCGGCTGATGCGGTTGTGTTTTGCAAGGCGATGTTGGACGACCCGAATATGGATGCTCGCGGCTTGGGTTTTCAGGTCGTTGCCCATTTTGTCACGACGGCGGACCAGGATCTGCTCTCCGACATCCGCCTGTGGTTGGAGGAATACTGCGGCAATTGGGGACTGGTGGACAATCTGGCACCGTCCGTGCTCGCGCCGCTGCTGGACCGGTATCCGGACCTGATTCCGGAAGTGGTCACCTGGACGGACTCAACCAACCTCTGGCTGCGGCGTGGTGTGGTCGTGGCATTCGTGCCGCTGGTCAGCCAGAAGAAGAAGTATCTGGCCACGGCCTACCGCATTGCTCGGCTAGTCATGGCGGACGAAGAGGATCTCATGCACAAGGCCACCGGCTGGTTGTTGCGTGAAGCTGGGAAGCAGGACCCCAAGCGTCTGGAGGAGTTTCTGCTGAAGCATGGTCCAGAGATTCCGCGCACGTCGGTTCGGTACGCTATCGAGAAGTTCACCAAAGAGGACCGACAGCGGATTATGAAGGCGACACGCTGAGCTGCGGGCAGCTTCTCTCACTGCTTTCGACACATTGGGTCGTCCCCGGGTAGGTATACACCAGAGGTGTGACCGATACCCGGAGACGACCCATGCACCATTCGACCCCTGACAATCTGACCCCCACGCAGCGCCGCCAAGAGGTCGCCACCATCCTCGGCTGCGGCCTGCTGCGCCTTCGCGCCGCATCTACGAACCCGCCGGAAGCATGCGATTCCGCACCCGATCCCACTGCCCAGAAAGCCCTTGATGTGTCTGCGCCCGGCGACCCTCATGTGTCCTGGTTAACCGAGCCGAGAACATGAGAGGAGATGCACCATGGCGCTGAACATCGGGAAGGAAATCACCGCGCTGAAGCGTATGACGGTACCGGAACTACGGCGAAAGTACGCCGTGGCCTTCGGCGAGACCACGACATCCCGGCACAAGGAGTTCTTGATCCGCCGGATCGTCTGGCGCTTGCAGGTCAACCAGGAGGGCGGCTTGTCCGAGCGCGCGCGGCTACGGGCCCGGGAACTGGCGGCCGAATCGGACGTGCGCATGACCGCACCGAGGCCGCGACCAGTGGCACCCGGTGGCGAGACGACCACCGCGCCCATCGAATTCCCCAAGGACGACCGCCTGCCCATGCCCGGGGCGATCATCACCCGCCGCTACAAGGACCAGACCATCGAGGTGCGGGTCCTGCCAAAGGGGTTCGAGTACGAGGGCGACATCTACCGGACCTTGAGCGCCGTGGCGAAGCAAGTCACCGGGACGCACTGGAACGGATTCAATTTCTTCAAGTTGTGCGAAACGGGGTGTGCCGATGGCCGGTAGGATGGCGGACACCCCGGCGGTTCGCTGCGCCATTTACACGCGCAAGAGCACCGAGGAAGGGCTCGAACAGGAGTTCAACAGCCTCGATGCCCAGCGCGAGGCGGGCGAAGCCTGTATCGCCAGCCAGAAGGGCGAGGGGTGGGGCTGCCTGCCCGACCGGTACGACGACGGCGGTTACACGGGCGGCAACATGGAGCGCCCGGCGCTCAAGCGCCTGATGGCGGACATCGATGACGGTCGCGTGGACTGCGTCGTGGTCTACAAGGTCGACCGGATGTCGCGCAGCCTCCTGGACTTCACCCGGATCATGGAGGCCCTCGAAAAGCGGGGGGTCTCCTTTGTCTCGGTGACCCAGCAGTTCAACACGACCAGCTCCATGGGTCGGCTGACCCTGAACATCCTGCTGTCGTTCGCGCAGTTCGAGCGGGAGATCATCTCGGAGCGGACCCGCGACAAAATAGCCGCGGCACGCCGCAAGGGGAAGTGGTCGGGCGGGCGGCCGATCCTCGGCTTCGATGTCGATCCCCGGGGCGGCCGGCTGCTGGTCAATGAGGCTGAGGCTGCGCGCGTTCGGGCGATCTACGAGATCTACCTGGAGCGCGAGTCGCTCATCGCCACCATAGCGGACCTCGACGCGCGGGGGTGGACCAATAAGCAGTGGACCACCAGGAAGGGCCGCGAATCCGGCGGGTCGCCCTTCAACAAGCACAGTCTCTACAGCATGTTGACCAACGTCCTTTACACCGGCCACCTGACCTACAAGGACGAGATTCACGACGGCGAGCAACCGGCGATCGTGGACGACGAGACGTTCCGCCGCGTCAGGCAGATCCTGGGGCGCAACGGGGCCACCGGCGGCAAGCACGTCCGCAACCAGTTCGGTGCGATTCTGAAGGGCCTGATCAACTGCGTGCCGTGCAACTGCGCCATGGTGCCGACGCACACCACCAAGCAGGACCGGCGCTACCGGTACTACGTCTGCGCGAACGCCCAGAAGCGCGGCTGGCACAACTGCCCGTCGAAGTCGATCCCCGCCGGCGAGATCGAGAAGTTCGTGGTCGACCAAGTGCGAGGCATCGGGAGCGATCCGGCACTCTTGGCCGAGACGTTGGGCGGAGCGCGGGCTGAGGCCAAGGCGCGGATTAAGGAGCTCGAAGCGGAGAAGACGGGTCTGGCGCGCGAACTGGGGCGCCACAACGCCCAGATGCGCGACCTGGCGGGTTCGATCGGGTCGGGCGGCACAGCCACCGACCGCATGGCTGACCTGTTGGATCGCATCCGGGGGGCGGAGCAGCGCCTCGCTGAGATCAAGGAGGAGCTCGTTACCTTGGGGCGGGACCTGATCGACGAGAAAGAGGCCGCTCGCGCCATGGCTGCCTTCGATCCCGTCTGGGAGACGCTCACGCTGCGCGAGCAGGGGCGGGTGCTCCGCCTGCTGGTCCAGCGCGTTGACTACGACGGCGACAACGGGACGGTCGCGGTGACCTTCCACCCGGCAGGTATCGAGATGCTGTCGCGCGAGTACGCGGAGGAGAACGCATGACACGGCCGCTGAAGATCACGAAGGAAGTCCATTTCCGGAGCATGAAGCGCGGCAGGAAGGTGCTGCAGGAAGGCGTAAAGGCGGCCCCGCCGACTCTGGGCAGTGTGCCGCGTGTCTCGCGCGTGATGGCCCTGGCAATCCATATGGCGGACCTCCATCGGCAAGGGGAGGTCGCCGACTACGCCGAGCTGGCACGCTTGGCACTGGTGACACGCGCCCGCATGACCCAGATCATGAGCCTGGTTCT
>JAUSBL010000091.1 GCA_030658975.1 Candidatus Latescibacterota bacterium | reverse complement strand
GAGGGCAACCGCCTGCTGGCCGACGACCCGCCCGCCTTCAAGGCGGCCGTGCAGGCCACGCTGCGCCGCCACGTGGCGGCGGTCAACGCGCTCTGCGCCCGCGGCATGAAGTTCTGGGACTACGGCAACGCGTTCCTCTTGGAGGCGGGCCGCGCCGGGGCCGACGTGATGGCCGCCGACGGCTCCTTCCGCTACCCGTCGTACGTCGAGGACATCATGGGCCCGATGTGCTTCGACTACGGCTTCGGGCCGTTCCGCTGGGTCTGCACGAGCGCCGACCCGCGCGACCTCGCGACCACCGACAGCCTCGCCGCCGAGGTCATCGCCGATCTGGCCGCGACGGCCCCGCCGCAGACGCGCCAGCAGTACCTGGACAACCTGCGCTGGATCCGCCAGGCCGGCGAGAACCGCCTGGTGGTGGGCAGCCAGGCCCGCATCCTCTACAGCGACGACCAGGGGCGACGCCGCCTCGCGGCCGCCTTCAACGCGGCGATCCGCGACGGGCGCCTGTCGGCCCCGGTGGTCATCGGCCGCGACCACCACGACGTCTCGGGCACCGACAGCCCCTACCGCGAGACGGCCAACATCCGCGACGGCTCGCAGTGGTGCGCCGACATGGCCGTGCAGAACTTCGCCGGCGACGCCTGCCGCGGCGCCACCTGGGTCTCGCTGCACAACGGCGGCGGCGTGGGCTGGGGCGAGGTCATCAACGGCGGCTTCGGCCTGGTGCTCGACGGCACCGCGGACGCCGACCGCCGCCTGGACCTGATGCTCAACTGGGACGTCAACAACGGCATCGCGCGCCGCGCCTGGGCCCGCAACGAGGGCGCCGAGTTCGCCATCCGCGCCGCGATGGACCGCGACCCGCTGCTGCGGGTGACCATGGGCGAGCACGCCGACGACGATCTGATCGAACGCACGGCCAGCGAGACCTTCCACGACTAGACCGCAGGAGCCGACGATGCAACCGCAGGCCGAACGCGTGACCCGGGCCGCCGTGCCCGCCCTGGACGAACTGCTGGGCGTGGCGCTGCCCGTGCTGGACGACGGATTCGTGCGCGTCGTCGACTACATGGGCGACGACCGCGCCGTCGTGCAGGCGGCCCGCGTGTCCTACGGGGACGGCACCAGGCAGGTGAGCGAGGACCGCGGCCTGATCCGCTACCTGCTGCGTCACCGCCACACCACGCCTTTCGAGATGTGCGAGCTGAAGCTGCACGTGCGCGTGCCGATGGACGCGTGGCGGCAGTGGATACGACATCGTTCGGCCTCGGTCAACGAGGTGAGTTCACGCTACTCGATCGTGACCGACTCGGCGCAGCGCACGGCGCCGGACGCGTGGCGCCGCCAGGCCGACGACAACCGGCAGGGCAGCGCCGGCTGCTTCGGCGAGGCGGAGGGCGCGGCGTTCACCGCCGGCGAGCGCGAGGTCCACGCGCTGGCGCGCCGCGTGTACGAGGAGAAGATCGCCCGCGGCGTCGCCCGCGAGCAGGCCCGCAAGGACCTGCCCCTGTGCACCTACACCGAGGCCTACTGGAAGATCGACCTGCACAACCTGCTGCACTTCCTGTCGCTGCGCATGGACCCGCACGCGCAGCAGGAGATCCGCGCGTACGCCACGGTGATCGGCGAGCGGATCGTCGCGAAGTGGGTGCCGCTGGTCTGGGAGGCCTTCGTCGACTACCGGCTCGGCGCAGCTTCGCTGTCGCGTATCGAGCAGGAGATCCTCGGCGCGATCGGGGCCGGGGATGCCGAGCAGGCCTGCGGGATCGCACGCGCGGCGGGGTGGCTGGAGCGGGGGGCCGACGGGCTGAAGCGGCACCGGGAGCGCGCGGAGTTCGAGGCCAAGCTCGCGCGCTGGCAGCTTGATGCACCATGGTGACAGCGAGTTAGACAGCAGCGCCGGCCGCCGGGTTCCCGGCGCCTCCTGCAGCCATCCTCTCCACGGTCGCCCCGCGCCGGGTCGTTTGACACCGTTCCCCGCCCGGCTGTATCATCGATCCATGCCATCTCCAACGCCATCTCATCGCTCACGCACGATCACCATCCCCGGCAGGAGGCACCCATGTCCCGCTGGCGCTGCACTTCCATCCAACTGGTCGCGCTCGGGCTGAGCGGCTTCCTGCTGATCGCATCGCTACCCGGATCGGCGGCCGCCGCTCTCGTCGTGGAGCCGGACTCGCTGTCGGCCGAACTCCCGCCCGACGGCATCACGACGGCCTCCCTGCTGATCAGCAACACGGGGGAAACCTCCCTGGAATGGACGGCCTTCCTCTCCATGCCCGGGGCGTCCCAGGCCGGGACCCGCGGCGCCGGATTCACCTATCGCGACATCCCGACGGAACGGGCCGACCTGCCCGCCGGCGCCGACAACGGCGACGCGGCGCCGCCCCCGTTCGCCAAGCGCATCTACAGCAGCGATCGGCAGCTGGGCGTCGGCCCCCGCATCCTGCTCCACGCCACCTTTCACCCCGAGAACGACGCCTACTCGCTGGCGCTGCAGCGCCTGGGACTGGGCCACACGGTGGTGACGAACTGGTCGTCGCTGACCCAGGCGCTCACGGAAGACGGTCCCTGGGACCTGGTCGTGGTCAACAACTACAGCCTGACCGCGTCGGCGGCCGCCCTCGCGGCGCTGACCGGACATCTCGACGCCGGCGGCCGGCTGATCTACGCCGACTGGTCCGTCGCCTACCACCCCAACGATGACCTGCTGACACGCCTCGGCGTTTTCTACCGGTCGTCCTTCACCCAGCCCCTGGACGTCGCGGCAACCGATCCCCGGCACCGCTGTTTCCGGCTGCCGAACGCGGTCACGGAACTGGGCTGGAGCGAGGACCAGCTGCCCGTCGACGGGCAGATCGTCACGGCCCTCGCCGGCGCGCAGCGGCTGGCCGAGTTCCCGGACCACCCCGGCTCCGGCGCGATCGTCATCAACGAGTCGCGGTTCGCCATCTTCAACGCCTTCCAGGCCGCGAACTACGGCGCCGACGACAACGACAACGGCGTGCCCGACATGGTCGAACTGGCCGAGAACGAGATCGTCCTGGTCGCCGCCGGCGCCCGCTGGCTGTCGATCGCCCCGGAAGCCGGCACGCTGCCGGCCGGCGGCACCCAGACCGTGTCGGTGACCTTCAACGCCGCCGCGCTCTGCGGCGACGAGCGTGAGGCGCTGATCGTCGTGGAGAGCGACGACACGGTCGTACCGCAGGTCGAGGTCCCGGTCACGCTCCACGTGTCAGCCAGCCCGGCCATCGTGGCCGCCCCGATGAGCTTCGACTTCGGCCTGCGGCCGACCGGATACGCCGCGCACGCGTCGCTGCTGCTGTCCAACGACGGGTGCTGGCCGCTGACGGTCGCCTCCCTGACGACCGATCAAGCCGAGTTCACCGCCACGCCCGCCGGTCCGTTCACGCTGGCGCCGGGAGTGACGCAGACCGTCGAGGTGACCTACGCGCCGACGGAATCCGGCATCGACCACGGCACCCTGACGATCCTCAGCGACGACCCGCTGCTGCCGTCGCTCGCGGTGCCCCTGTCGGGATCGGCCGGATCGCCGCCGGCGATCAGCGTCGCGCCCGACTCGCTCGCGATGTCGTTCCATCCCGGCCAGGTCGGGACCGCCGCGCTCGCGCTCGGCAATTCCGGGGAGCTCGACCTGGTCTGGTCGGCGCACGTGAACGCCGCCCGCGCCGTCGCCGCGCGGACGCGCGGCGCCGTCTTCGCGATCGACGAACTGCCGGCGCGCTCGCTCGCGCAGCAGACCGGAGAAACCAACGGCGTGCAGCCGGAGGCGCCGTGGTCCGGGCGGCGCGTCTACACCGGCGACCGCCGCGCCGGCTACGAGCCGCGCATCCTGCTGCTGTGTTCCACGACCTGGTGGACCGACGCCTTCAACCTGGCGCTGCAGCGGCTGGGTTTCGGATTCACCATGGTGTCGGATTGGGGGGAGCTGGAGGCGGAGCTCGCCGCCGATGACCCCTGGGATCTGGTGATCGTGAACAACTACTACGCCTCCACGATGGTGTCGGGCCTCAACGCGCTCGTCGGCCATCTCGACGGGGGCGGTACCCTGATCTTCGCCGACTGGGCGGTCTACAGCTACCCCCACCACGAACTGTTGACGCGCCTCGGGGTCACCTACCAGTCGACGCTCATGACGCCCCTGGACTTCGCGGCGACCAACCCCGACCACCTCTGCTTCCGCCATCCCCACACGATCAGCGCCCTGCACTGGAATCAGGACCAGTCCACGCGCGACGGCCAGATCGTCGCGGTGAACCCCGGGGCCCTCCAGCTGGCGGCGTTCGCAGGCTTCCCCGGCTCCGGCGCGGTCGTCCTGGCCGCGTCGGGCCGCGCCGTCTTCAACGGCTTCCAGTGGGCGAACTTCACGGCCGACGACGACGGCGACGGCGTGCGCGACGCCGTCGAACTGGCGGAGAACGAGATCATGCTCGTCGGCTTCGGTCCGTCCTGGCTGTCGGTCGCGCCGGACGCGGGCATCGTGCGCGGGGGCGGATCCGTGGACCTGACGGTGACCTTCGACGCTACGCACCTGTGCGGCGACGACTACGGGGCGCTCATCGGCCTCGCCAGCAACGACCCGCTGACACCCGCGGTCTCCACGCCGGTGTCGCTGAGCGTGAGCGAGGCACCGGACGTCACGGTCACGTCGGCCGACCTGGACTTCGGGCCCGTCATCATCGGCGCCGCGGCGACCAGGACGGTGAACCTCGTCAACGACGGCTGCAGCGAGCTGACGATCACCGGCGTGTCCTCGGACGACGGACAGTTCACATCACCCACGCCGTTTCCGGCCACGTTGCCCCAGAACCAGTCGCTTTCCGTGGAAGTGATCTACCGACCGACCGGAGTCGGGCTGGTCGACCCCGTGCTGACGCTCACGAGCGACGATCCCGACGAGCCGGTGATCACGCTGCGGATGTCCGGCGCGGGAGTGCCGGCGCCCGTGATCTCCGTGTCGCCCGACTCGCTGGCGGCCGAACTGGTCGCCGGCGGCGAATCCGCACAATCCCTGACGATCCGGAACGACGGCCTGAGCGACCTCGCCTGGAGCGCGCGGATCGGGTACGACACCCCGGCCGCGCCGGCCGGACCGAGCGACCTGAGCGGCCTGCGCGTGATGTGGGCCGCGCACCATGGGCAGAGCCTGCCGAATTCCTGGTCGCGGATGGTCGACGACCTCGCGCTGCGCGGCGCCGAAGTCGTCGTCAACACAGCTCCGGTCACACCGGAACTCCTGGACGGGTTCGACATCGTGTGGACCGTCAACTGCGCATCGGGTTGGTCGTCGTCGGAAATCGCGCTGCTGGCCGCCTGGCTGCGCGACGGGGGCGGGATGCTCCTGGAAGGCGACAACGACACGTTCCAGCCCGCGTTCGACGCGATCCTGGCCGCGGCGGGAGCCGGCATCGGCTACTCCACCGTCGACGCCCAGGCCGGGTCGACGACGGACATCACGCCGCACGAGACCACGGCGGACGTCACGCGTCTGCGCCTCGATTCTCCGCACGCCACCCTGGCGACCGTCGTCGACCCCGCGCAGGTCCTGGTCAGGGATGCGACCGGCCTCGCCGTGGGCGCCTGGAGCGAAGTGGGCCGTGGCCGCGTGATCGCCCTGAGCGATGAGCTGTTCCGCGACGCCGACCTCGACCTCGACGACAACCGCCGGTTCGGCGAACTGGTGTTCGCTTGGCTGGCCTCGGACAACTGGCTGCAGATCTCGCCGCTCGCGGGCGTGCTCCCGCCCGGGAGCGCGCAGGACCTGGCCGTGGTGTTCGACGCGACCGGCCGCTGCGGCGCGACCCTGTCCGCGCGGATCATCGTGGCGAGCAACGATCCCTACGCCCCCGAGATCGCGGTGCCGGCCACCCTCGAGCTGCTCGGCGAAGCGGATCTCACCGTCAATCCCGCCGCCCTGGCCTTCGGCACCATTTACCCCGGCGCCGCGGCCTCCGATACGCTGACGCTGGTCAACGACGGCTGCGTCCCCCTCACGATCGCCGCCCTGACGTCCGACGACGACGCGTTCACGATCTCCCCCGCCGGACCGGCCACCCTGGCGCCGCGCGCCTCGCTGGCCGTGACGGTCGTCTACGCGCCGGCCGCCGCCGGCACGCACGCCGCCACGCTGACGATCTTCAGCGACGACCCGGACGAGCCCGCGTTCGCCGTGGCGCTGGCCGGCGCCTGCGCGGAGCCGCCGGTGATCACCCTGACGCCCGCCTCCCTGTCGGCCGTCCTGGAGCCGTTCGTCGACGAGTTGGCCCTGCCCCTGACGATCGGGAATCAGGGACACAGCGATCTGGTCTGGTCGGCTGTCGTCGCCGATGCCGCCGCCACGCGCCTTTACACCCTGCCGCGTCTGGACCCGTCGGACGCCGCGGCGCCCGGCGGGGAACTGACGGCCGACCTGCGCGACCTCACCGGCGTGCGCATCATGTGGGACCGGCGGCACGGGCAGGTCGCGCCCACGGACTGGGCCGGCATGATCCACGACCTCGCACAGCGCGGTGCGACGGTCACCACCAACTCGGCGGCGATCACCCCGACCTTGCTGTCCGGCTACGACATCTTCTGGTCTGCCAACTGCAGCTCGTACTTCACCACGGATGAGAAGACTGCGCTGGCGGCCTGGGCGATCGACGGCGGCGGCATCCTCCTGGAGGGCGACAACAACGCGTCCATCTACCCCTTCAACCAGATCCTGACCTCCGCGGGCGCCGGCATCGACTACACCTACACGGACGCCCACGGGGGCCCCACGGCCCGGATCTCGGAACACGCGACCACGGCCGGCGTCGGCAGACTCTTCCTGCCCAGCCCCGGCGCACGCCTGGGGAGGGTCGTCATGCCGGGTCGGGTCCTGGTCCTGGACACGACCGGCATCAGGACGGGCGCATGGAGCCAGGTGGGCCGCGGCCGCGTCATCGCGCTGAGCGACGAGATGTTCGGCGTGAACGGTCTGAACGCCGACGACAACCGCCTCTTCGGCAACCAGGCGTTCGACTGGCTGGCGGGCGCGGGCCATGTGCAGATCGAGCCGGAGTCGGGCGTGATCCCGCCCGGCGAGAAGCAGGAGGCGAGGGTCTGGTTCAACGCCGCGGGCATCCTTTGCGGCACCTACTCGACGCACATCACCGTGGCGAGCAACGACCCGGTCACACCTGTGGCCATCCTGCCGGCGACGTTCGAAATCCCCGGCGAACCGGACATTGCGGTCACGCCGGCGGCCGTCGTTTTCTCCCAGCAACCCATCGGTGTCCCGGCACAGGCGACGGTGAGCGTGGCCAATGCCGGCTGCCGGCCGCTCACGGTGTCGGCCGTGACCTCGAACCACGTCGCGTTCACCGTCGCGCCGACCGGCCCGTTCACCGTGGCGCCGGACTCGGCGCAGGTGGTGCAGGTCACCTACCTCCCGACCACCGAGGGCACGGTCACGGGCGCGCTGACGATCACGAACGACGACCTGGACGAGTCGTCGGTCGTGATCCCGCTCACCGGAACCGCCGTGCCGGCGCCCCTGATCGACGTGGCGCCGGACACGCTGGCGGCGACCCTTGGCGCCGACGGCGTCGACCTGCGTCACCTGAAGATCACCAACACGGGGCTGACCGACCTGCACTGGTCGTTGTCCGTGACCCCCCTGGACGCGACCGCAACCGCGGAGCGCGATGCGCCCAGCGTCCTGCTGCTGCCCTCCGAGGACACCGCGACCGACGCCTTCATCCAGGCGCTGCAGCGACTGGGCTGGAGCTACACCGCGGTGCCGGACTATGCCGGCCTCATGGCTCAACTGGCTGACGGCGGGCCCTGGGACCTCGTGATCGTCAACAACAACCAGGATTACATCGACGAGTACGCAATGGACGACCTCGTGGACCATCTCGACGGCGGCCGCGCCCTGATCTTTTCCGATCTTCGCATCGGCTATCGCCGCGACCACGAACTCCTGGTCCGCCTGGGCTTCACCCACCTCGAGTTCACCACAACGCCGCTGGATTTCGCGGCGACCGACCCGGACCACCGCTGCTTCCGGATGCCCAACGCCGTGCGCCAGCTCCGCTGGGACCTGGATCCGTCCGGCTTCAAGGCCCAGATCATCGCCGTCCACGAGGGAGCGCGCACGTTGGCGTCGTTCCAGGGCCTTGCGAGCTCCGGCGCGGTCGTGCTGAACGGGACCGGCCGCGCGATCTTCAACGCCTTCAGGACCAACATCTACACCGGCGACGACGACGGCGACGGCCGGCGCGACATCGCCGAACTCGCGGAGAACGAAATCATACTGGTCGCCGGCCTGGCGCCCTGGCTGTCGGCGCAGCCGACCTCGGGCACGATCCCCCCGGGACAATCGCAGGACGTCGCAGTGACGATCGACGCGACGGTGACCCGCGACACGACGGACCGCTGCAGCTCCGCCTTCGCCGCCCGGATCGACGTGGCCAGCGACGACCCGCTCACGCCCATCGTCCCGGTGGGCGTCACGCTCGCGCTGATCGGCGAGCCGGACATCGCGGTGACGCCGACGGACCTCGCCTTCGGGACGCAGCACCTCGGGGGCGCGGCCACGAGACCGGTCCCCGTCGCCAACGACGGCTGCGAACCGTTGACGATCGACACCCTGACGTCGAACCACGCCGATTTCACGGTCGCGCCGGCCGGCCCGATCACGCTGGCGCCCGGCGCCATGCAACTCGTGACCGTGACCTACGCCCCGGCGGTCCTCGGCCCGGTCTCCGGCGCGCTGACGATCGCCAGCAACGACAGGGACGCACCGGTGATCGTGCTGCCGCTGTCCGGCACCGGCCTGGCTCCGCCGGCGATCGCGGTGACGCCGGATTCGCTCGCGGTGACGCTGGCGCCCGGTGAAAGCGCGGCGCTCCCACTGTCGATCGGCAACCTGGGCCCGGGCGAGCTGGTCTGGTCGGCGTCCGCCCACCTCACGGCCTCGCCCGGCGGGAAGCCGGATGATTCCGCCCTCGCGTACCGCGACCTGCCGGCAGGTCCCGCCGATCCCGCCGCCGTCGGGGAGAACGGCGCGACGAAAGCTCCCGCCCCCTTCGGCCTGCGCATCACCAGCGGCGACGGCGCGACGCGCAACGCCCCGCGCACGCTGCTGCTGGCCTCCTACGAGCCGGCGAACGACGCCTTCGCTCTGGCGCTGCAGAGCCTGGGCCTCGGGCACACCCTGGCGACCACCTGGCCGGACTTCCTCGCCGCCGCAGCGAACGACGGCCCCTGGGACCTGATGATCGTGAGCAACTACTCGCAGGTGACGTCGTACACGGCCCTCAACGCCCTGACGGCGCACCTCGACGCCGGCGGCTCCCTGATCTACGCCGACTGGTCGGTGTACCTGGTCTCCAACCACGGCCTGCTGGGGCGCCTCGGCGTGTCGTTCCAGTCCACCTTCAACACCCCGCTGGACGTGGCGGCCACGGATGAGAATCACGTCTGCTTCCAGTGGCCCAACGCGATCCGGGACCTCCACTGGGACGCGAACCCGCTGACGCGCGACGGACAGATCGTCGCGACGCTCCCCGGCGCCCGGCGTCTCGCCGCGTTCCGCGACCACCCGGACTCCGGCGCGATCGTGCTCGACGCGACCGGACGCGCCCTCTTCAACGCCTTCCAGACGGCTAACTACACGGCCGACGACGACGGCGACGGCCTGAGGGACGCGGTCGAACTGGCGCAGAACGAGATCGCCCTGGTCGGCCTGCGCGCGTCCTGGCTCACGGTCGCGCCCCAGTCGGGCACGGTGCCGTCCGGCGGAACGCAGGAAGTGACGGCGACGTTCGACGCGACGGGCGTCGACGCCGGCGAACACCGCGCCACGATCATCTTCCGCAGCGACGATCCGGCCGCGCCGCTGGTCCTGGTGCCGGCGACCATGACCGTGACCGGGACCGCGCTCGCGGCCGCCAAGCATGAACTGGAGACGGCCCTGGGGCTGCAGTTGACCAACCGGCCCAACCCGTTCAATCCGAGCACCCGGCTCCAGTTCAACCTGCTGCAGGGCGGCGACACCGAAGTCGTGATCTACGACGCGCGCGGCGTGCTCGTGCAGCGGCTCCAGGCCGGCCGCCTGCCGGCGGGCCCGACGAGCCTGGACTGGAACGGGACCGACCAGCGCGGTCACCTGGTCGCCAGCGGCGTCTACCTGTACCGCCTGTACCAGGACGGCAGGCAGCTGGGACAGAGCCGCAAGATGGTGCTATTGCGATAAGGACGGCGACGGCGGACGGGTGCGCACGCTCGCCGACGGCAACCTCGGCGCCGGCCAGCACCGCGTGGTATGGGAAGGCCCCGGCGTCCATCGCGCCGGGGCCTTCTGCACACGGTGGTCCGGCGGCGCCGGTTCAGCGCCACGCCGCCTTGATCCCGCCCCAGGTCCCGTCCTCGCCGGCGGTGATCGGCCCCGACTGCACCAGCAGGTCGTCCACCAGGAAAAGTCCGTCGAGATCGGCGTCGTGGTCGATCCCCATCAGGACGCTGCCGACACCGCGGTCGGCGACGCCGTGGGCGCGGTCGTTCAGCACCTGGGCGCCGTCCCACCAGAGGTCGTAGGTGCGGGCGTCCTGGTTGAAGACCAGGCGCAGTTCGATGGCCCTGCCGGTCGTGAACTGCCCGATGACGCCGACGCTGCCCGCCGCGTCGTTGACCAGCACGGCGCCGCCTTCCTGCATGTACATGGTGATGAAGGAGCTCGCGGCGCCGCCGTTTTCACGGACGTAGAAGTAGTACTGGTTGTCCTCGGCGAACCAGAGTTTGGCGGAGATCTCCACGCTGCCCGCGATCACCTCCGCATCCTCGAGGAACTCGAAGGTCACGCCGCCGGTGCCGAAATCCGTCTCGTCGTCGATCTCCAGACACGTCGACGGGAAGGGCGCGTCGCGGATCGTCGCGATGCAGTTTTCGGTCGAAACGGGCTCGCCGACGGCCGGGCCGCCGGTGCCGACGGGCTGGCCCGGGATCATGCCCGTGAAATCGGCGGAGAGCAGTGTGGCGGACAGGGCGGGCGCAGCGGCAAGCGCCAGCAGTCCGGCAGCGACGTGCAGGGGTGAACCCTTGGTCATGGCGTTCCCTCCGATGGGATGATGTTGTCGCGGATAGCCGAGCCGCCATGGTCGCGTCCACGACGGGGGCAAATTCGGCAACGAAACGGATTCTATTATGGATCGATATCGTACTATTTGAATTGTCGGTCGCGCAAGAGAAAACCGGATCCGGTCCTTCACGCAGGCGTCGCTCAGTCGACCTCCCCCGCCACCAGCGACCTCCCCGCCTCGAAGTCCCACAGCGTCTGGCGCCGCAGATCCGCGCCGGCCAGCTGGTACTGGATGAAGGCGTCCAGGTAGGCCAGGCTCGCCTGGGTGAGCCGGCTGCGGTCGAGCGCGAGTTCCTGGCTCGTGATGTCCCCGTTGTCGAAGCGCTGCCGGCTGATGTCCAGGCCGCGGGTGGCGACCTCGACGCTGCGCGCCAGGACGTCGAGGCGGGCCCGGCTCTCGGCCAGGTTGCTCAGCGCCGCGTTGACCTGCAGGACCACCGACCGCCGCCGCTGGTCGATGTCGAGCCCGCTGCGCTCCAGCGCGGCGCGGGCCGCCGCCACCTCGGCGCCGTTGACGCCGCTGTCCCAGATCGGCACCGCGAGGGTGAAGGCCACGCCCTTGTTGCCGGGCCGGTGCCGCAGGTCGTCCCAGCTCAGGTCCCACATGTCGCGCAGGGGCAGGTCGTCGCTGCTGCCGATGCCGGTGAGGTCGTAGTAGGCGCGCAGCTCGCCCTTGACGGCCGAGCGCGCGTCGGTCTCCGCGACGGTGATCTCGGCGCGGCGCAGGCCGGCCTCGGTGTTGCGGATCTCGGCGCGGTTCTCCAGCGCGTGCCGCAGCGCGAGGTCGGGGTCGACCTCGTAGAGGCGGGGCGCGGTCGCGGCCGCGACGCGGACGCGGGCGTCCATGGGCAGGCCCACGCCCAGCTTGAAGCGGTCGGCGGCGCGCGCGACGCCGCCCTCGGCCCCGAGCAGGTCGTTGCGGCTCTGGGCGAGGTCCACCTCCATCTGCAGGGCCTCCACCTCGGGGATCAGGCCGGCCGCGAACTTGCGGCTGGCGAGCTGGTAGGCGTCCTCTTGCCGGGCGAGGTCGTTGCGGGCGATCTCCAGGCGGCGCTGGGCGCGCAGGTAGTCGTAGAATTGGGCGGTCACGTCGTAGACCAGGCCGAGCTGGGCGGCGGTGTGGTTGCGGCGCGACTCGTCCAGGTTCAGCCGGGCGCGCTCGAGCGAGAGCTGCAGGGTGTTGGGCGTCAGCAGCGGCTGGGAGAAGTCGATCCGGTAGCTGTTGAAGAAGGTGCGGCTCTCGAGCTTGGTGGCGGTCAGGTCGTCGTAGACGGTGTCGGTGCGGTGGTACACGTCCCCCGAGAGGCCGATGCGCCCGTTGGTCGGCAGCGGCTGGGTGAGCGTGAGACCGGCGCGCCACTCGCGGCTGCCGTAGGCGGTGTACAAGGGCAGCTGCCCCGGCTGGCTGACCCCCTGCACCGACTCGTCGTACTCGGGAGCGGCGAAGTACAGGCCCACCTGGGTCCCGAAGCGGCCGCGCGCCGCGGCGACGTCCTGCTCGGCCTCCAGCAGCGCGAGGCGCGCGATGCGGGCGTCGTAGCTCCCGGCGAGCGCGAGGTCGAGCGCCTCGGGCAGGGTGAGCGAAACGGTGTCCGCCGGGGCGTCGGCCGCGGCGGCGAGGCAGGGAACGGCGAGCGTCAGCAGACAGCACATGAGCAGTGTTTTCATCACTCGTACCTGATGGAGTCGATGGGATTCATGCGCGCCGCCCGGCGCGCGGGATAGTAGCCGAAGACGATGCCCACGGCGGCCGAGACGCCGAAGGACAGCAGCACCGACCACGGCGCGATGGCCACGGGCCAGCCCGCGTAGTGCGCGACGGCCTGCGCCAGGCCGATCCCGCAGGCCACGCCGATCAGGCCGCCCAGGAAGCTGACGCCGACGGCCTCGAGCAGGAACTGCAGCAGCACGTCGCGCTGCGTGGCGCCCACGGCGCGGCGCACGCCGATCTCGCGGGTGCGCTCCAGGACGCTGGCCAGCATGATGTTCATGATGCCGATGCCTCCGACCAGCAGCGAGATGCCGGCGATCGCCCCCATGACGATGCTGAAGATGCGCTGCGTGGACTGCTGCTGGCGGATCAGCTGCTGGGGGATCACCAGGCGGTGGTCGTCGACGCCGCGGTGGCGCCGCTCGACGAGCGCGCCCAGCACGGCCGCCGTCTCCAGGATGCGGTCGGTGTCCCCGACCTGCGCCACCAGCCGGTGCAGCTCGCTCTCTCCGACCTTGCGGGGCAGCCGCTGCAGGGCGCAGGACACCGGGACGTAGGCGTCGCGGTCGGTGTCGCGCACGTCCTCGAGCCGGTCCCCGGCCCCGGCGGGCGGTCCGGCCATGACCCCGATCACGTCGTACCAGTCGCGCCCGATCTTGACCCGCTCCCCGAGCGGGTCGGCGAGCAGGAACAGCTCGCGGGCCAGCCCCGGACCGAGCACGCACACCCGCGACACCGAATCCACCTCGGAGGCCGTGAAGAAGCGTCCTGTCGCCGGGCGGCTGCGCATGACCGCGACGTAGTCGGGAGTCGTGCCGACGGCGCTGGCCGACACGCGCTTGCGCCCGGCCTGCACGTCCAGCTCGACGATGCGCAGCGGCACCACGCGCCCCACTCCCGGCAGCACCTCGCGGATCGCCGCGGCGTCGGCCAGCGTCAGCCCGGGACTGAAGGGGCGGCCCTGCTCCTCGTCGTCGGGCGCCGGCGGCGGCTTGTCGACGACCAGCAGGTTGTCGATGCCCAGCAGCGCGAACTGCGCCATCACCTGCCGGCGCGCGCCCTCGCCGATCGACAGCATGGCGATGACCGCCGCCACGCCGAAGACGATGCCCAGGGTGGTCAGCAGCGAGCGCAGGCGGTGGGCCGCGAGGCCCGCCACGCCGACGCGCGCCGTCTGCAGCAGGGGCATGCTCAGGGCTTCGCCTCCCGCGTCGCGTCCCGTTCGGGGGCCGCCGGCAGCGGCTGCTGCGGGTCCCGCAGCGAGACCGTCGCGCCCGCCTCCAGGCCGGACTCGATCACCACGAAGTCGTCGCTGCGCTCCCCGAGCGTCACCGGCCGCGCCGCGACGCGGCCGTCGACCACGAAGACCACGCTGCCGCCGTCGCGCTCGAACACCGCTTCGAGCGGCACGGTCACCACGTCGTCCAGGCGCTCGACGATGATCCGGCACTGGGCGGTCATGCCGGGGCGCAGGTCGCCGGCTGCGCCCTCGATCAGGACGTCGACGTCGAAGACCTTGACCTTGGCCTCGCCCTCGGCCCGCGCGAGCGTGGCGATGCGCGTGACCTTGCCGCGGAACTCCAGGCCGGCCAGGGCGTCGACCGTGACGAGCACCTCCTGGTCCACGGCGATTTGCCGCACGTCGATCTCGTTGACCCGCGTGCGCACCTGCATCTGCGAGAGGTCGGGCAACTCGATCAGCTCCATGCCGGGCCAGGCCTGGTCGCCGACCTTGATCTTGCCCCCGCGGAAGCTCTTGTAGACGACCAGCCCCGGCTCCGGCGCCATGATCGTCAGCGACGCGAGCGCCTCGCGCGCCTGCGCCACCTGCATCTCGGCGTTGCGCACGTCGTACTGGGCCTTCGCCAGCTCGGCCTCGGCGATGATCCGCTGGGCGGCGAGCCGGTCGCCGGCCTCGCGCAGCGACAGCTCGGCCTTCTTCAGTTCCAGTTCCTGCTCGCGGCGGCGCACCTCGGCCTCGAAGGCCATCAGGTCGTAGCGCAGCCGGGTCTGCTCGTAGACGTACTCCTGGTTCAGGCGCGCGCCCTCCAGTTCGGCCAGGCGCTGGTCGGTCTCGGCCCGGCGGCGCGCCAGCTCGGCCCGCGCGTTCAGCAGCGAATTCTCGACCTGGTCGAGCTGCTGGCTGGTCGTGGTCTGGTCGAGCTGGACCAGGAAGTCGCCCTCCTTGACCACGCTGCCCTCGGGCGCCATCTGCGCGATCTGCACCGCGTCCCATGAGAACCCCGTGCGCTGGCGGGTGACGCTGCGGCTCCTGACGGCCTCCACCTGGCCGACGGTGGCCACGTCGATGACCAGTTCGCCCCGCGCCGCGACGGCGGTGACCAGCGCGTCCGGGCGCCGGCGCGAGCCCAGGGCCAGGATCGTCGCCAGCAGCAGCGCCGTCGGGACGGCGATCGTGAGGATGCGTCGACGGGAAGGGAGCGTCATTCTGCCTCTTTCGGCGGTGCGGCGACCAGTTCGCTGCCGGCGGACAGTCCGTTGCCCGCGGCCGCGTCTGCGGCCACCGCCACGGTCATCGCCGTCATGGCGACGGGCTGCACCGGCTGCGGCCGCGGCCAGGTGGCGCGCGGGTAGACCAGCCACGCGCCGTCGCGTTCGAGCACCGCGGTACGCGGCACGAGCACGGCGTCGGCGACCTCGCCGAGCCCGATCTCCACGATGGCCGTCATCCCCGGCCGCAGCCGCGGATCCGACCCGTCGATGCGGGCCACGGTCGCGAACCCGCGCACCCCGGTGCCGGGCTCCAGCTCCGCGGCCAGGCGCGCGACGCTCTCGATGCGGCCGGTGAAGACCGCCTCGGGGTACGCCTCCAGGCGCAGCTTCACCGGCAAGCCTGTCGCCACGCGGTGGCGATCCACCTCGTGCACCATCATGGTCACCTGCATCGCCGACAGGTCGGGGATCTGGATGATGGGCCGCCAGGGATCGATCGTGTCGCCGATGCGGGGTTTGGTCCGCTTGCCCTGACGGTCCTCCTGCTCGAGGTAGACCACCAGTCCCGGCAGCGGCGCCAGCAGCGACCTGGCCCGGCGCCTTTCCAGCAGCGACTCCCGCTGGGTGCGCGCATCGGCCAGTTCGAGGTCCGCCTTGGCCAGGGCCAGGCTGTCGAGCACCGCCTGCGCCACGAGCTTCGCGCGGGCCTCGTCCAGCGCGATGCGGGCGCGCTCGGCCGAGAGCCGGGACTCCTGACGGCGGGTCTGCGACTCGAATTCCAGCTTGGTGAGCTGCAGCAGCGCCTGCTCGCGACTCAGCTCGGCCATGGCCACCGCGTCGACCAGCGCCTGCCGCTGGCTGGACTGGTTGGCCAACGTCCCCTCCCGCTGCGCGGCGAGGTTGCGCAGGCGGTCCTCGACGTCGGCCAGGGGTCGCGCCAGGGAGCTGTCGTCGAAGCGCGCGACGGTGTCGCCCACCGCCACGACGGTCCCCTCGGGCGCCAGTTCCACGATGATCAGCGAGGACTCCCAGTCCTGCGGCGGACGCAGGTCCTGCGCGCGCACGGCGGCGATCTCGCCGGTCTCGACCATGACCAGCGGCAGCGTGCCGCGCTCGACGCGCACGCTGTCGAGCCCGTCGTCGCCCGCGCAACCGGCGAGCAGAGGCAGCAGCAGCCAGGGCCGGAAGGAATTTCGCCGTCGGGTCGTCAGGATGGAAGCTCCCTGATAGGCGGGCACCATAGTACGAAAGTATTTTCAACACCCGCTTGGCAGCGCGGGTTCCGCGAGTCAGTCCAGCGGATAGTCCAACCCCTCGCAGGGCCGGCCCAGCAGGCGGCACATCGCCGCGAGCTGTCCCTGGTGGTGGTAGACGTGCGTCAGCACGCGCAGCACCACGTGCTGCGGTGCGAGCGTCTTCTCCCGGTTCCCCCACGTCATCATCGGCCGCGCCGCGGCCAGCTCCGCCGCGGACACGCCGCGCAGGTACGCCTCGGTCGTCGCGAAGATCTGCTCGCGGAAGCGCTCGAGCGCCTCGATCGTCGGGAAGTCGGGCGCGTCCTCGTCGACGTCGATCCGGCCCTGCAGCACGCCGATCCAGTAGCGTTGCGCGCCGATGACGTGATGCAGCTGCTGGTGGACGGTCGGGTATCCGAACCCCGGCAGCTCGCGGTGCAGTTCTTCGGCCGTGAAGCCGCGGCAGTGGGCGAGCAGCGCCGCCAACCCGCGGTGGGTGCGCTCGTGCAGATCGAGCAGGGAGCCGGGCGAGTACAAAGCGCACCTCCGATCGGTCGGGATCCGGGCCCGTCAGAAGCGGACGGCCGCCCCGGCGACCACGTAGTGGAAGAGGGAGAAGGTGTAGACCTCGTCGTTATCCGCGCCGCCCTCGAGAATCCGATAGCCGGCGGTGAGGCTCAGGCCAGGCTGCAGATCGCACTGGACCGCGAACAGGACATCCTCTGCCCGCCCCTGCGGGGCAGCCAGCGCCTCCCCGTCCACCAGCAACCGCCAGCCCTGCGCGGGCGCCCATACGACGTCGAAACTCAACAGCGGGACGAATCCCGTGTTGGTCTTCTCCGCACTCAGCCCTGCTGCTTCCAGCTTGATCGCCGCGTCGCGGACCTTCAGGGCGCCGCCGAGTCCGAACCGCCATCGGCCCGAACCCGCGAAACGGTAGCGGTAGACCAGCCGGTAGGAATCGAACCGGAACGTGGCGTCGACGTGCGTACCGCCCGGGAAGTTCGTGCCGTCGAAATCGACTGCCCCGTCCAGGGTGCCGCGGGATTTTACCGTCAGCGGCGCCGCGAGCGCGGCCACCCAGTGCCGGCCGGCGTACAGATGGCTGTAACGGAGTCGGAACGCCGTCGCCGATCCGGCTTCCAGGTCGTCGGACAGCGACAGACGGGTACCGGAGTCGCCAGGGATGGCCACGTCGTTGTACCCGGTGGTGACGCGGCCGATCTCCAGTTCGAACACGTCCTGGCCGCGGGCGCCGCCGGCGGCGACGAGACCCAGCAGGCTGAGGGCGATCAGGGCATTCTTCACGTTCGTGACCTCCTGGCCGGGAAACCGAAAGGCAATCCTACCATGCCTCTGCGACGCAAGCACCATCGCAATCCCCTCCAGAGACCCGACCCGGCGACTTGACGCCGGCTGCCCGGCGGTGGTAGAAGCGGTCGGGTGATCGGATGCCGACGGGTGGTCGCCTGTCGCTCCGACACCGGCACACAGCCGCGAAGGACTCTCGATGCGCCCCATGATCCCCGCCGTGCTCGCCCTCCTGCTGTGCGCCACGGCCGTCCCGGCCACCGACGAGGCGCCGGAGGCCTTCCCCGCCGAACGACGGATCACCGGCGCCGACACCCTCTGGGTCATCACCGAACCCATCGTCGTCTACGGGTCGACGACCTCCGGCACGACCGACCCCGCCGCCTCGTCCGTCGACGCCATCGTCCTGGGCGCCCAGGACCTGCAATCCGCCGCCGACCTGGCGCCCGTGCTGCCGGCGACCAGGACCGTGGTCAACTCCCGCGGCGAGAGCGTGTTCATGGTGCGGGGCGCGTCGGAGCGGCACATCCGGCTCTGGCTGGACGGCATCCCGCTGAACGTGCCCTGGGACGAGCGCGTGGACGCCGGCCTGGTGCCGGTCGACGCCATCGGGTCGGTGCGCGGAGTCCGCGGCGTCGGCAGCGTGCTGGAAGGGCCCAACGCCCTGGCCGGCACCATCGAGCTGCGCCCGCTGAGGTTGCCGTCGGACGGCGCGCGCACCCGGATGGGCGTGCAGTTCGGCGAGTCGTCCTTGCGCGAGGGCCGCCTGCTGCACCAGCGAAGGCAGGGCGCCTGGGAGTTGCTCGCGGCGGGCTCGTGGCGCGCCCAGGACGGGTACGTGGTGCCGGCCGGGCTCGATGCTCCCACCAACCAGGGCCCGTCGCGGCAGCGCCTCAACAGCGACCTGGAGCAGACTTCCCTGCTGCTGCGCTTGCAGCGCCGCAACACCGCGGGCGCTGTCTGGCACGTGACGTTCCTGCGCTCGGACGGCGAGAAGGGCGTGCCCCCCGAGACTCACCTGGGCGCCGACGCGCGTTTCTGGCGCTACCCGTCGGTGCGGCGCGGCCTGCTCGGCGCCGGACTGCGCACGCCGCTGGGCGGAGGCCACGCCTGGGAACTCGTCGTGGACGCCGCCGCCGACCTGTTCCACCAGGAGATCCGCTCCTTCGACGGCGCCTCCTACGCGACGCCCGCGCTCGCGCCGGGAGTCGACTACGAGACCGACGACGACCGCACCGGTTTCGCCCGCGCCCGCGCGACCCGCTACCTCGATCGCGGCAGCGTGGCCGTGCAGACGTCGGCGCGGTACGCCCACCACCGCGAATCGCTGCAGTTCGCGGGACCGGAGCTGACCTACGCCCAGTTCATCGGCGCGGCGGCCGTCGAGGCGGACCTCGACCTCGGCGACGGCTGGAGCACGCGCACCGGCGGCGGCTGGGACCTGGCCTCGACCCCCGAGTCGGGCGACAAGCCGGCCCGCGATGCGACCGGGGCGGCGGCCGCGTTCGCGCGGCTGGAACGCCGGCTCGGCGAGCCGCTGACGATGCACGCCTCGTACGCGCGCCGCAGCCGGTTCCCCGCCCTGCGGGAGCTCTACTCCGGCGCGCTCGGACGGTTCGTCCCCAACCCGGACCTCGTCCCCGAGGTGCAGGACCTCTGGGACCTGGGCGCCGTCGCGCGGCGGGGATCCTGGGAGATCGGGTTGACCGGGTTCGCGAGCCGGCTGGACGGCGCGATCGAGCGCGTGGGACTGAACGACGGCTCGAACCGTTTCCAACGCGTGAACCTCGACGCGGTGCGCACGCTGGGCGTCGAAGTGGTGGCGGTGTGGCGGCCGGCGCCGGCCTGGGAGCTCGGCGGACACCACAGCGTGATCGAGACGCGCCGGCTGCAGGACGGACGGTACGACCGCGCGGTGGAGGACCGGCCGTCCTACGTGTCGTTCCTGTCGGCGGCGTGGCGCAGCGGCGGCTGGCAGGCGGCGGTCGAGGGGATGGCGCTGGGATCGCGGATGTCGGCCGACGTCAACGACGCGGGCGACGGGCTGAAACGGCTGGCGGCGCAGGGGACGGTCAACCTGCGTCTCGCGCGCACCCTGACCGGCGGACCGGGGCCGCTGTCCCGCGGGACCTTGCACCTGCGGGTGGACAACGTGTTCGACGCGCTGGTGGAATCGCAGGTGGGGCTGCCGCTGGCGGGGCGGACGCTGATCTGCGGGTTCGAAGCGTGGTTCGATGCGCGGACGCCGGCCAAGGATCCGCAGATGTATTGACGCCGATCGTCGGCCCTCAAATCCCCTCTTGCTTCCTATACCGGACATATGTAGTCTTATTTCCAGTCGTGGACTGCCCGGCACCGCGGGCGGCAAGCGGCTGTTCCTCGAGCGATACGGCCGAAAGGTGGGGACCGTGGACAGCAGCTACAGGCAGGAAGCTCTCGACAGCGGGCGCGTGCGTTTCACGGTCGACCCGGCGTCGCCCCCCAAAGCCAAGGGGGCCGCGAACATCATCGCCGTGATCTTCGCCCTGCTCGTCATCGGCACGACGCCCAGTGGGACGAACTCCTTCCTGGTGTTCTTCCGCTTCGTCGTCGCGGTCGTCGGCGCCTGGTACCTGCGCAAGGGCGTCAACCGGTGGTTCGCCGGGCGCGTCGACAAGATCCGCTCTCCGGGCGGGACGTTCGTGGTGTCGCCGGACGGGATCGAGACCCCGGACGGCTCGGCCATCTCCCGTGAACAGTTGCACCGCCTGATCGTGCGCAACGGCGTCCCGGACATCCAGGGCGGTGCCGTCGCGGTGAACACCGGCACCATGTTCACGGCGATGCAGTCGGGCGCGGCCAACGATCGCGCCGTCAATCGCGCCCGCGCGCTTGCGGTGTCCTACATGCTGTGCGCCGAATCCGGCGGGCGATCGACCACGCTGGCCGGGGGCATGACCGAAGTGACAGCGCACGGCCTGATGACCGACGTCAACCGGGTCCTGGGACCGTCGGCCGCCTGAGATCGTGACCCACGTCGAGCGATGCGGCCGGGATGCGGCCCCATCGACGGGCGGTCGCAGGAGTGCCATGAACGCATACGCGAAGATCCTGCTGGCGATCTCTCTGCTGCTCGTCATAGGCGTCGCGAGCGCCTGCATTCAGTGCCCGGATCGCGAACACCCAACCGATGACGTCCCACCGACGCCGACGTACGCGCTGCACGAACTCAGCGCCTCCGGCATCCTCACGGACCCCGTCGCCAAAGCCGCCTACGACGCGGCGCTGGGTCCGTGGCGCCGGGAATCGTGGCTGGCGGATCTCGATGGACCGAGCGCCCTGAACGAGATGCTGACGATCGACGGCGAAGACTACCTCCTGGCCAGCGCCTGCAAGAACCACGACTGCGCCGAGCACAACGTCGTGCTGCTCTATGCGGCGGCACGCGGCAGGATGTACGGCCTGATCAATCAGCTCGGAATCACGACGTTCATCGGCGAGCCGTCGCCGGTCCTGTCGCTGGCACTTGGGCGGGCTTGGCGGGAGAGGTTCCGGTAGGTGCGGCGGGCGGCGGGATGCCCCGCCGCCGTCGTCCGATCGCCGCGGACCCGGTTGCGCGGCTCAGCCCTCGACGATGTTAATCCGGGATCTCGGCCTCGACGAGCTGCGCCAGCTGCGCGAGCGATTCCTGCCACCCGAGGTAGCACATCTCGACGGGGATCACCTCGGGGATCCCCTCCTGCACAATGTTCAGTTCGGTCCCGCAGGACACCGCCTTCAGGGTGATCGTCGCGATCATTTCCCCGGACAGATTCGGGTCGTCGAACTTGTCGTTGTAGCGGATCCGCTCGTTCGGCACGAGCTCGAGATACTCGCCGCCGAAGGCGTGGCCGTTCCCGGTGGTGAAGTTCGTGAACGACATGCGGAACGTGCCGCCGACCCTGGCGTCCAGATGGTGGCATTTGCTGGTGAAGCCGCGCGGCGGCAGCCATTTGGCCATCGCGTCGCCGTCGAGGAAGGCGCGGTACACCCGCTCGGGGGGCGCCCGCAGGACGCGGTGGAGTCGGACCGTGCCGGTTGCCATGATGATTCCTTTCCGCGATGACCGGAATTGCGGCCATCGGAACGGTATGGGTCGGGCGCGCTGGCGCCGATTTTTCAGGAATGCATCACGAAAGACACGAGGGTCGCGATCCGCCACTACCTGCCACGCCCGGTGCGACCTCTACTCTTCACCTGTCAACATGATCATCATGATCCTCAACTCCAGCGCCCGGTTGAATTCCTCCGATCGGTCCATCATCAGGAAATGATCCGCGCCCTTCAGGATCACGGCGTCGTAGGAGACCATGTGGCGCCGGTTGGCCTCGACGTTGACGGGCCACAGTTCGCCGTTGACGGTCATGACGGGGATGCGGATGGCATCGAAGACCGCAGCCGCTTCTCCCGTGACGTACTGCATCATCATCTCTTCCATCGCGCTCAGGGCGACCGCCGGCGGCGCGCTTGACATGTCCGCCAGGATCCACTCGCGCAGACCGGGATCAGTGTCGGGAGAGAACATGCCCGCCACGAATCCCCGGCTCCCGGCCCGGAAATCGGCCTTCAGCGGCGCCAGCATCCCGTCGAGCTCCTCGCGCGACATCCGGTACTCGACGTCCTCCAGGGTGTCCACGCCGATCAGGCCCACGACGAGGTCCGGCATGAGGCGCGCGGCCTCCGCGATCACCGAGCCGCCCATGGAATGCCCGATCAGGATGACGCTGCGGCTGCCCGACGCCTCCACCACCGCCCGCACGTCCTGTCCGAAGGACGCCATCGTACAGCGCTCGCGCGCGGCGCCGGAATGGCCGTGGCCGGCCAGATCCAGCGTGATCACGCGATGATTCTGCGCAAAATGAGGCACCTGGGCGCGCCAGTAGCGGGAGTCGCAACTCCAGCCGTGGACGAACACGAGCGTCGGCTCACCGGAACCGCAGACCTCGTAAGAGATCGGCACGTCGTCGCCGGATGAAACAACGCGCGGCCATTCCGTCTGTGCCCGCGCGCCTCCCGCGGCAAGGACCAGCAGCGCCAGGCAACCGGCCGCTCCGCCAACACGAATCGCCTTAGCACCGACCATCATGATCCCCTCGCTTTCCCAGTGAAGTTCCGTTCTTGCCTACTCGATCCCGGATCGCGGCCGGTACTGGCCGCGTGCATCCAGGTAGTGCGCCCAGAGGACCCGGGCCGCGACCGAGCGCCAGGGCGCCCACGCGGCCGCCAACGCCTGTTGCTGCACCCGTGTCGGCGCTGCGCCGAGACGCTTGACGTCGCGGAGCGCCGCGGCCAGGGCCAGATCCCCCTGCGGCCAGACGTCGGGCCGCCGCAGGGCCATCAGGTAGTAGATGTCGATGCTCCAGGGTCCGAGTCCGGGGACCCCCAGCAACAAACGGCGCCCCGCGTCATCGGCTCCGCGCGCGACCGCCGCGAGATCGAGGCGGCCGTCGAGGACGCGGGAGGCCAGACCGTGGCAGTAGGCGGCCTTCTGCCGTGTCAGGCCGAAGTCCCGCAGCCCGCCCACCCCCGCGGCGTGGACCGCTTCGGGAGTCATCCCGCCCAGGCGGCGGACGAGCCGCAGGTAGAGCGTGCGCGCCGCGGCCAGCGACACCTGCTGCTCGAGGATGATCCGCACGAGGGTCGGGAAGCCCGGATTGCGACCCCACAGCGGGGGCTCGCCCAGGCGGTCTAAGACGGAGGCGAGATCGGGGTCGGAGACGGCCAGATGGCGGGCCCCGGCGCCGAGCGTCTCCAGCGTCAGGCGACGGGGCGGCTGAACGCCGCCTCGTGGACTCCCCGTGCTCATGACCCCTGCTTCTTGAGCGTGAACTCCGGCAGTCTCTCCCCCTGCGCCGAGCAGATCTTGAGCTTGTCCAGCCGCTTCAGGCGGGTCGCCTCCTGCTTGGCGCTGACGATCCACCAGCTGACGGCCTTGCGGTAGGATGCGGGCTGCCCCTGGTAATATGTCCAGGCGGCTGCGTCCTGCTTGAGTAGCCCGGCGTACGGTTCGGCCAGTTCCACACTGCGCTGTTCGTACGAGTAGACGCCGGTCCTGTTCTCGCGCCTCGCTGCGAAGGCTGCCAGGCCGGCGGGACGCATCCGTCCCTGTTCGATCAGCGCCTGGGCGCGCGCGATGTTGACGCTGCTCCAGGTGCTCCCGGCTTTCCGCGGCGTGAAGCGGATCGTGTAGCTGCTGTCATCGAGTCCCCTGCGGATGCTGTCGATCCAGCCGAAGCAGAGGGCTTCGTCGACGGACTCGGGCCAGGTGAGGCTCGGCTTGCCGGAGTCCTTCTTGTGGAAACCGACCAACAATTCGCCCGTCGTGGCATGATGCAGTGCGAGCCAGGCCCTGAATGCGGCCGGCGTCCGGAAGAAGGTCGGTTTCATGCCGGCTCCGGTGGGCGCGGGGTTCAATCGACGATGAACAGCTTCGCTCCGGTCTCGGTGGAGGAGCGGTGAGGCTCCGCGCCGTCCGCCACCTGATAGCTCATGCCGGGCATCAGGGTGATGCTGCGGCCGTCTTCGAGTTCGGTGTGCAGCACGCCTTCGATGCACAGCAGGATGTGGCCCTTGTCACACCAATGATCGGCGCGATAGCCGGGCGTGTATTCGACCATCCGCACGCGGATGGGCCCGAACTGCCGGGCCCGCCAGTAGGCCAGGCCGCTCTCGCCCCCGTGCTCGGTGGGTGCGACCTGCGACCAGTCGGTGACGCCGAAGGGGATGCCGGAAATCTGCATGTTGACTCCCGTCATATTCTCGATCCTGCCGTTCGCCTCCGTGGAGAGTACCAAGGTTCCCGCCCGACGCGCAACCGGCAGCCGGGGTCTTCGATCAGGTCAGGTGCTCCCTCACGTAGGCTTCGAGTTTCGCCAAGTGCTGCTCCCCGCCTTCGACGGCGCCGTACTTCTGGATCACCTCGTCGCGGGATTCCCGGCTGGGGAAGAGATGGCGCAGCGTGATCAGGGTGCCGGCGGCGGTCTCTTCCAGGGTGATGGAGGATTCGAACCAGACCCGCTCGCCATCGCCGTGGTCGTAGACCAGTCGGGACGGTGGCGTGATCTCCTTGAACACCGAGTGGTTGGGGTAGCGCGTGCCGTCGGGCCCCACCATCTCGAACGTCCAGGCGCCGCCGACCCGGAAATCGATGGTCACGTTTTCGTTCCGGAAGCCGTCCGGCCCCCACCACCTGTTGACGTGCGCCTGGCCGGTCATGGCCGTCCAGACCAGTTCGCGGGCGAAGGGCACTTCCCGCTGCAGCACCAGTTCGCGTTCTTTATCGCGCTTGACCATCGTTGCTTCCTTCCTCCTGCTCCATGACATGGAGATAATCTTCCAAGCGGTCCAGGCGGGATTCCCAGACCTTGCGCTGTTCCTCGATCCAGATCGAGGCCGTGATCAATGGAGCCTCTTCCCGTCGGCAGGGCCGCCACTGGGCGTTCCTGCTGCGACTGATCAGCCGGGCCTTCTCCATCACCTTCAGGTGCTTGGTGACGGCCGGCAGGGACATGTCCAGGGGCTGGGCCAGTTCGCCCACCGTGGCCTCTCCCTCGCCCAGCCGCGCCAGCATGGCCCGACGCGCCGGGTGGGACAAAGCCATGAAGATCGCATCCAGTTCGTCGTCGTATTTAACCATATGGTTAATTTACCCCACAACAGTCGTGGTGTCAAGGACAGCAACTTGCGTCCGCACATCCTGTGATGACAGGGGTGTCCTGAAGGCCCCGCAGCCAGGATGGCGAAGGGGCCGAAAGGCCAAGCGCTCCGGGCACACGATGTGCCCGGAGCGCGTCCCCTGTCACCACAGGATGTGCGGACTTTTTAACCGTGCGCGCGGGCGAACACGTCCATGAAGTCGGTCAGGGCCTGGACGCCCTCGACCGGCATCGCGTTGTAGATGCTCGCGCGGCAGCCGCCGACGCTGCGGTGCCCCTTCAGACCGCTCATCCCGGCCGCCTTGGCCTCCTTGATGAACTGGCCTTCGAGTTCCTCGCTCGGCAGGCGCCACACGACGTTCATCTTGCTGCGGCAGTGGGCGGCCACCGGGCAGCGGTAGAAGCCGGCGTGCTTGGCGATCATGTCGTACAGCATCTGCGAGCGCCGCGTCGCGAGCTTCTCGGCGCCGGCCAGGCCGCCGTGGGCCTTGACGTGCTCGAGCACCAGCGCCGAGACCCAGATCGGGAACACCGGCGGCGTGTTGTACAGCGAGTCCTCCGCGGCGTGGACCTTGTAGCTCAGGTACGCCGGCAGGTCGTCGCTGCACTTCTCGAGCAGGTCGTCGCGGATGATGACCACCGCCATGCCGGCGGGGCCGAGGTTCTTCTGCGCGCCGGCGTAGATCAGACCGAACTTCTCCACCGGGAAGGAGCGGCTCAGGAAGTCGCTGCTCATGTCGCAGACGATGGGCACGGCGCCGGCGTCGGGCCAGCCCTGCCACTGCACGCCGCCGATGGTCTCGTTGCTGGTCAGGTGCAGGTAGACCGCCGCCGGGTCGACCTTCAGGGTGGCGGGATCGGGCAGGGTCATGAAGCTCTCGGCCGCGCCGTCGTAGATCACCCGCGGCTTGCCGATCTTCTTGGCGTCGGCCAGGGCCTTCTTGGCCCAGGTGCCGGTCACCGTGAAGTCGCACGGCTTGCCGCCGCCCAGCAGGTTCAGCGGGATCATGCCGAACTGCAGCGTGGCCCCGCCCTGCAGGAACAGGACCTTGTAGTTGGCGGGCAGGCCCAGCAGCTCGCGCATCAGGACGCCGGCCGTCTCGTGGACCTTGCTGTACTCGGGGCCGCGGTGGCTGGCCTCGATGAGCGACAGGCCGCTGCCCTGGTACTCCACCATCTCGTCGCGCACGCGTTCCAGGACGGGCAGCGGCAGGGTGGACGGGCCGGCGCTGAAGTTGAAGATGCGTGACATGGCTACTTACCTCCGTTGACGTAGTCCGCGATGATGGTCTGCACTTCGTCGCCGATGCGCAGCAGGTTCTCCTTGGTGCTCGCGCCGAGGTGCGGCGCCATCAGGACGTTGGGCGCCTTGAGCAGCGGGTAGTCGGCCGGCGGCGGGTCGCTGGGCCACACGTCGGTGGCGTACGTGCCGACCTGTCCGCTCGCCAGGGCGGCGGCCATGTCCGCGGCGTTGATGCACTTGCCGCGGCCCGTGTTCACGATCACGACACCCTTCCTCGACTTGGCGATCAGGGCGGCGTTGATCATGCAGTCCGTCTCGGGCGTGAAGGGGGTGTGCATCGAGATGTAATCGGCGTCGGCGACCAGCGCCTCGAGCGTCGGCTTCGTGACGGCGTATTCGCTGGCCGGGACGAACGGGTCGAAGTACTGGACCTTCATGCCGAAGGCGGCGGCGCGCTTGGCGACCTCGCGCGCGATGTTGCCCATGCCGATCAGGCCGAGGGTCTTGCCGTACAGCTCGGTCCGCTTCAGCTCCTTCTTGAGGAACTGGCCGCCGGCGGTGGTGGTGTGGGCCTCCACCAGGCGGTTGGGCACCGCGAGCATCAGCGCGAAGGCCAGCTCCGCCACGGCGATGCTCGACGACTTGGGCGTGTTCACGGCCTTGATGCCGTGGGCCTTGGCGTACTCGCGGTCGATGTTGTCCATGCCCACGCCGCCGCGGATCACCAGCTTCACCTTGGGGGCGCCGGCGAACCACTCGGCCGTGCACTTGGACTTGCTGCGGATGAGAACCACCTCGGCCTCGGGCAGCCGGGCGTGGTCCTCGGTGACTTCGCCGAAGCGGGCGAGTTTGGTCGGCAGCGAGGCGTCGAAGGCGTCGGCGATCAGGATGAGCATGACGTCCGTCCTTTCAACTGGGTGGCGTTCCCCGCGGAACCTTCAATCGTCGAGAGATCTGACCACGACGCCCGAGCGCAGCTTCGGCTCGAACCACGTCGATTTCGGGGGCATCACTTCGTTCGCGTCGGCGATGGCCATCAGCTGCGCGACGCTGACGGGGTACAGCGCGAAGGCCACCTTCATGTCGGTGCGGCAGCGCCGTTCCAGCTCGCCTGCGCCGCGGATGCCGCCCACGAAGTCGATGCGGCCGCTCGTGCGCGGGTCGTCGATGCCGAGGATCGGCGCCAGCAGGTTGTCCTGCAGGATGCTGGCGTCGAGGCTCTTCACCGGGTGGTCCGCCGGGTACGTCCCGGGCTTCGCGGTGAGCCGGTACCAACGGTTCTCGAGGAACATGCCGAACTCGTGCACGCCCGAGGGCTCGGCCCCGGCGGTGGGCGCGACCTCGAACGACTGCGCGACGCGGGCGAGGAAATCCTCCATCGTCAGGCCGTTCAGGTCCCGCACCACACGGTGGTAGCCCATGATCCGCAGCTCGTCGTCGGGGAAGAGGGTCGCCAGGAAGTAGTTGTAGGCCTCCTGGCCGGTGTGCTGCGGATTGCGGTCGCGGAAGAGGTTGCGGACGCGGTAGCCCGAGGCGCTGCGGTGGTGGCCGTCGGCGATGTAGATCGCGTCGACGCGCCGGAACGCGTCCCGGATGCCTTCGACCAGACCGGGGTCGGACACGCGCCACAGCGTGTGGCCGATGCCGTCCGGGGCGACGAAGTCGACGATGGGCGCCGGGGCGCAGGCTTTCTCGATCAGCGCACCGATGTCGTCGCGGTGCTTGTAGGTCAGAAGAACCGGACCGGCGTTGGCGCGCAGCATCTCGGTGTGGCGCGCGCGGTCGTCCTCCTTCTCGCGGCGCGTGTGCTCGTGCTTCTTGATGGCGCCGTCCTCGTACTCCTGGGCGCTGACGCCGGCGACCAGGCCGCGCTGCACGTGGTCGCCCATGCGCAGCCGGTACACGTAGAACGAGGGCTCGTCGTCGAAGGCGAGCACGCCCTGGTCGATCATCCGGCGGAAGTTCTCGACGCTCTTGCGGTAGACGTCCTCGCCGTGGACGTCGGCGTCGGGCGGCAGGTCGATTTCGGCCTTCGAGACCCGCAGGAAGCAGTACGGATTGCCCGCCGCCATCTCCCGCGCCTCCGCGGAATCGAGGACGTCGTAGGGGGGGCTGGCGACCTTGGCGACGAGATCGGGCCGGGGGCGCAGTCCCCGGAAGGGGCGGATATCCGACACGTGGAGCCTCCTTGACGGACAGGCGAGGGGCGCGCTGCGGACCGGCCGGCTGCTCCTGAACTAGGAGCAGGAACATCCCGGCGTTCAGCCGTAGCCGAGCCAGTAATGCTGATAAGGGAGCAGACACTTCTGGAGGTAGGCGGCAGCCGACTCGTGGTCGTCGAAGGCCCTGATGTCCTGGCTGCCCAGATCGTAGGACTCGACCACGGCCCACAAGGAGCCGATCCTCACCAGCCGCAGCAGCCCTCCCGCTCCGGTCACGTGGGACTCCTCGACGTGGATCGCGTCGAGCAGCGATTCCCACTCGGCCGTCCCGAGGTGGACGCTGCGGCCCTTGGCGAGCTGAGTCTTGAGAGTCCTGAGCGTCATCGCCGTTCCAGGCTTTGGTTTGATCCCTACCTGTGAAGTTATTAGCTGGATCGGTTATTTCCACAACAATCTTAACGCAGGGGGACGTCGGCTGCAAATACGTGGTTCTGGCCCCATAACACATCGATCCTGCACATCCTGGCGTGGTGGGGGGCGCCTGCCGGTCACGTCCTGTGACCGGCGGCGCTCGACTTTCGGGACCCTGCGCCCTCCTGGCGCA
>JAUSBL010000023.1 GCA_030658975.1 Candidatus Latescibacterota bacterium | reverse complement strand
GCATCCTGCCCAGGGGGTTCACCGCCACTTTGGGCGCCAGGCCCGGCCGGGCCTGGGGGCCGGAGAAGGGGGAAGCGGGCTTTAACGGGGCCGGATGTTCCTTGATCGGCAGCACCGCCTGATGCGGGGCGGAAAGCGGCGAGGCCGGCTTCAACAGGGCCGGGGCTGGTTTGGGCAGGCCCAGCGGCCTGCCCGGTTCGGACGAGCGGGGTGCGAACGGGGACAAAGGTTTGGCGGCCAAGGCCGGGCGCTCCGCCGGCAACGGCTGTTCCGGGATCGGAGCAATGGCGGGAGTGGCGGGTGCCGGGGATGGCGTCGTCCCGGCGCCAAGCCCCTGGGGTCTTACCTTGGATTTAAGCTTGGTCAGGGCCGACATCTCGTCTTCGCGGCGGCGGGCCTTCTCCTGCTCCATCTCGGCCTGTTCCTGCTTCAAGGCCTCCATCCGTTCGCGGGCCGAATCGGCCTGGGCGTTCAGTTCATCTATCTCGCTCTTTTTGCCTGCGATTTCCTGTTCAATGGCCGCGATCTTTTCCACCGCCTGCTCTGATTCCTCCAGACGGTGCCTTACCTTTTCCTCGTCAGCTCTAAGGGTCTCCAAAAGATTATCCATCTGCTGGGCCTGTTTCTTGTTATCCTCCAGCCTAAGGCTCCAGCCTTTTTCTTCCTCTTTAAGGACATCCAGCTGTTCCTGGGAGTTGGCCAGCTCGGCCTTAAGGGCATCCACGCTGGACTTCAGGCCCTTCTGCTCGGCCAGCAGGTCCTGCTTCTGGTGCAGGTATTTCTCCAGCTCGGCCCGTTCCTTTCCGATGTCGGCCACTTCCTTTTTGGCGGCGGCCAGGCTTTCCTTAAGCTGGGATTCCTCGACCCTTACCTTTTCCAGCCGGGTCTCGGACTTGTCCAGCTTGGCCTGGCTTTCCTCGGCCGACTGGGCGAGATCCTGTTTCTGCTGTTTTATCTTCTTGACCTCGGCCTGAAGCTCCTTGCGCTCGGCCTTCAGCTGGTTGAGCTCCTGATTGGCCTCTTCCAGCAGCTGGGTCTCGTTCTTCAGATTGGCTATGCCCTGCTCCAGTTCCTCTTTCTGCCGGGACAGGGCCGAGACCGCCTCTTCCATCTGGATCCGCTGCGGTTCAAGCTCCGCTATTTTCTGATTGTGCTCGTTCAGTCTGGCTTCCCACTGGCCGGACTGGGACTCGGCTTCCTGCTTTTTGGAGGCCAGCGCTTCCATCTGCTGCAGGACCTGTGTTTCCAACTCCTGCTTCTGCAGCGACAGCTCTTCCAGCTGCTGCTCGCCCTGGACCCGGTCCTCTCCGGTCTTCTGCAGATTCTGCTTTGCTTCTTCTATCTGGCCGCGGATATCGGCCAGGTAGCTTTCCAGCTCCCTCACCGCCGCCACCTCGTGCTGGCGCTGGGCGATCTCCTTTTCCAGCCCGGCCGCCTTGACCGTATCGGCCTCCACTGTCTGGGCCAGTTCGGCATTGCGCTGTTCCAGTTCGGCCTGCCTGGTTTCCGCCTTGAAGACATTGGTCTGGATCTCTTCCAGCGAGGCTGCCGACTGGGCCTTATCCGCTTCCATCTGTTCCATTTCCCGGATCAGCCCCTCATGCTGCTGCTGTTTTTCGGCCAGTTCCTTCGTCCGGGAAGACAGCTCCGCTGCCAGGCTCTCCATCTGCTGGCGATGGTTGTGCTGATCCTGGGCCAGGGCCTGAAGCTTGGATTCCGAGTCGGACAGGGCTCCCTTCAGGGCCTCCACCTTGGTGGTAAGCGAGGACTCCTGGGCCTTCAGTTCGTCAATCCTCTGCCGGATCTGGGCTTCCTCCTGCTTAAGGGCCTGGTGCCGCTCCAGCACCTGGGATTCCGAGTTCTTGACCTCTTCTATGCCCTTGGCCAGTTCGTCTTTTTCCAAAGCCAGGGCCTTGATCTCCGCCCGCACGGCTTCGGATTCCTCCCGGCTTTTTTGGGCTTCGGCCAGCATGTCGCTCTTTTCCTGTTCGGCCATGGTCAGGTCGGACAGGATGGCCGCCTGCTGGTTGCTGATCTCCTCGATCTTTTGTTTTAAAGCTTCCTCCTCCGACTTGAATTTGCCGACCCGACCTTCGGCCTCGGCCGCCTGGTCCTGCCAGGACTTCAGGGTCCCGTCCACTTCGGCCAGCCTGGCCTCATGCTCCTTGAACTTGGAATCGACCTCGCCCTGCTCGGCCTGCCGGGCCTGAATGGCCTGCTGCAGCCTGGCCAGCTCGCTCTTCCAGCTGTCGACCTGGCTTTGTTGTTCGGAATGGGACTGCTCCAGCATCATCAGGTCGGCCTGCAGGCCCTGGCTCTTTTCCTCCAGAGCCGCCAGGCTTTTGCCGCCTTCCGCCATCTGCTGGTTTATCTTCAGCAGCTCGGCCCGCTTCTCCCAGATCTTGGTGGCCAGGTTGGAGTCCTCTTTGGTGCGGTCGTCCAACTTGCGATTGATATCGTCCAGCTTGCCCTGTGACTCCTCCATCCTCTGGGCCATTGACATCTCCTCGCCCAGGGAGTCGGCCAGCCTCTGGTTGACGTCCTCC
>JAUSBL010000014.1 GCA_030658975.1 Candidatus Latescibacterota bacterium | reverse complement strand
TCCAGACGTTCAGCGGCGTGCCCCAGAAGCGGTTGCGGCTGAGCGACCAGTCGATGTTGCCGGCCAGCCAGTTGCCGAAGCGGCCGCTGCCCACCTCCGGCGGCGCCCAGCGGATGTCGGCGTTCGCGGCCAGCAGCTTCTCGCGCAGCTCGCTGGTGCGGATGAACCAGCTGGGCGTGGCGTAGTAGATCAGCGGGTTGCCGCAGCGGTCGTGGAAGGGGTACTCGTGGGTGTAGCCCTCCTCGCGCAGCAGGCAGCCCCGGGCGCGCAGGTCGCGGATGATCTGCCGGTCGGAATCCTTGACGCCGCGGCCGGCGTAGGGCGGCACCTCGTCGGTGAAGCGCCCGGCGGCGTCGACCGGGCTGAAGAAGGCCAGATTCTCGCGCAGACCGGCCTGGTAGTCGTCCTCGCCGAAGGCGGGCGCCAGGTGGACGATGCCCGAGCCGCTGTCGAGCGTGACGAAGTCGGCGGCCACGATCTTGAACGCTTCCTTGCCGGCCGGGACCGGCAGCAGCGGGAACAGCTGCTCGTAGCGGCGGCCGAGCAGGTCGCGCCCCTTGCAGCGGTCGAGCACCTCGGTCGCGACGTCCGCGTCCAGCGCGCCGAGGCGCGCCTCGGCCAGGATCAGGACGTCGTCGCCGTGGCGCACCCGCACGTAGTCGTGGTCCGCGCCGACGGCCAGCGCCACGTTCGAGGGCAGGGTCCAGGGCGTGGTCGTCCAGGTCAGGAAGTGCTCGTCGGCGCCGACGGCCTTGAGCTTCACGAAGATGCTCGGGTCCTCCACGGTGCGGTAGCCGCTGGCCGTCTCGTGGCTCGACAGGGGCGTGCCGCAGCTCGGGCAGTAGGGCACGACCTTGTGGCCGCGGTAGAGCAGGCCCTCGGCCGCGAAGCGGGACAGGATCCACCAGACCGACTCGATGTAGCGGTCCTGGTAGGTGATGTAGGGGTCGTCGAGGTCCACCCAGTAGCCCAGACGCTCGGTGAACTCGTCCCACTCCGCCTTGCAGGCCCACACGCTCTCGCGGCACTTCGCGTTGAAGGCCTCCAGCCCGTAGGCCTCGATGGCCTCGCGGCCCTGGATGCCCAGCTGCTTCTCGACCGAGCGCTCGACCGGCAGGCCGTGGGTGTCCCAGCCCGCCTTGCGCAGCACGCGGTGGCCGGTCATGGTCTTGTAGCGGCAGGCGATGTCCTTGGTCAGGCGCGCGGCCACGTGGTGCACGCCCGGCAGGCCATTGGCCGTGGGCGGCCCCTCGTAGAAGACCCAGTCGGGACGGCCCTCGCGCCCGGCGATGCTGCGGCGGAACACGTCGTGTTCGCGCCAGAACGCGCTGACCAGGCGCTCGGACTCGGCGTCGTGGATCTTGCGGGCCAGCGGCGCGTAGCGCGGCGTCTCGTTCGGCATGCCTTCCGTCCTAGGCGGCCCCGCCCGGGGGCGGGAGCCGTCGCAGCAGTTCGGTCACCAGGCGGCAGAGCTTCGGCTCGATCAGCGCGGCGGTGCGGATGATGCCGTCGACGTCCGCGGGGTGCAGGGCGTCGGGGAAGCAGGCGTCGGTCACCGCCGACAGACCGAGCACCCTCATGCCGCCGTGCACCGCGACCAGGCACTCCGGCACCATCGACATGCCGACGGTGTCGGCGCCGATCGCGCGCAGGAAGCGGTACTCGGCCGCGGTCTCGAGATTCGGGCCGGCGACCGCCACGTACACCGCCCGGTGCAGCGGCAGGCCGAGTTCCAGGGCCGTCATCTCGGCCAGTTCCACCAGCGCGCGGTCGTAGGGTTCGCTCATGTCCGGGAAGCGGACGCCGAGGCGATCGTCGTTGGGGCCGAGCAGCGGGTTGTCGCCCATCAGGTTGATGTGGTCGGTGATGACCGTCATGTCCCCGGGGCGCAGGTGCGGGTCCATGCCGCCGACCGCGTTGGACATCACCAGGGTCCCGGCGCCGAGCGCGCGCATCACCCGCACGGGCAGGGTGATCTGGCGCATGGTGTAGCCCTCGTAGTAGTGGACGCGGCCCTGCATGGCCACCACGCGGCGGCCGCCGAGGGTGCCGAAGACGAAGCGGCCGTGGTGGCTCTGCACCGTCGAGCTGGCGAAGTGCGGGATCTCCGCGTAGTCGAGCGTGCACTCGGCTTCGATCTTGTCGGCCAGGGCGCCCAGCCCGGTGCCCAGGATCAGGCCCACCTCGGGCTCCAGCGGGCAGCGACCGCGCAGGAAGTCGACGGCTTCCCGGATCTGCGTCCACGTCTCGTTCAAGTCCGTCCTCCGGGCAGTTCCGCCCTCAGGTTCGCGGGCCGCGCCACACCGCCGCCCGCCGTCTGGAAACGTGGAAACCTAGCATGCGGGCGGACCAGGGGGAAGGAGAATCGCCCCGGACGCCCCGGACGTCCGGAACGCGCGCGCCGCCTAACCGGCCAGGAGCTTGGTCAGCAGGGCGCAGGCCAGGCGCACCAGCAGCAGGGCCAGGATGGGCGACAGGTCCAGGCCGCGCAGGGGGATCAGCGGGCGCAGCAGGTCGAGCAGGGGGTCGGTGACCCGGCAGACCATCACCAGGATCTCGTGGCGGGGAGTGGGATTGAGCCAGCTGATGATCACCCGGGCGATGATCAGCCAGCTGTAGACCTCGCAGCAGGCGAGCAACAGGCGCAGCAGCACGATCCCCTCTCCTTCCGGCAATGCAGCGTCAACCGCGGGGCGGCCTCTCCCCGAACACGGCGGTGCCCAGGCGCACCAGCGTCGCGCCCTCGGCGATCGCGATCTCGAAGTCGTCGGACATGCCCATGCTCAGATCGGGCAACGCCAGGCCCGTGGCCGCGCGGGCCGCCTCGGCGAGACGGCGCACGCGGCCGAAGGTGGCGCCCAGCTCGGCGGGCGGCGCGTCCTGCCGGGCCATGGCCATCAGTCCCCTGACGTCCAGGCCCGGCAACGCCGCGGCGACGACCGCCGCGGTGACCGCCTCGTCCGGATCCAGCCCGAACTTGCCCGGCTCGCGGGCGGCGTTGATCTCCAGCAGCACCGGCTGGCGCAGGCCCTGCTCCAGCGCGACCTCCGCGATCCGGCGGGCCAGCGGCAGCGAGTCCACAGCGTGGATCAGCGCGAAGCGGCCGACGGCCTTGCGCACCTTGTTGGCCTGCAGGGGGCCGATGAAGTGCCAGCGCAGGCCGGCCGCCGCGGCGGGCTCCAGCCGCGCCGCGAGTTCCACCTGGCGCGGCAGGGCGTCCTGGATGCGGTTCTCCCCCAGGTCGAGCTGTCCGTGCGCCACGGCCGCGGCCACCAGGTCCAGCGGGACCCGCTTGCTGACCGCGACCAGCCGGACGGACGCGGCCGCCCGGCCCGAATGGGCGCAGGCGGCCGCCAGGCGGTCCCGGACGCGTTGCAGGTTGTCCGCGACGTCGGTCATGCCGGGCCTCCCGGCCGGGCCGGGCGCCGCGCCGGTCAGCGCCAGCGCAGCAGCAGGGTCCGGGGGTCCAGTTCCATGTTGATGTCCGGCGCCTCGGGGCGGTCGTGCGACTTCAGGATGCGCACCCGCACGTGGTCGGCGACGGACTCGAGCGCGACGATCAGGCTCAGGCGGTCGTCGAAACGGGCCACCGTCAGGGGGATGCCGCGCGCGTCGCACTCCTGGCCCTCGCGGTGGGTGAGCGACGAGGTCCAGATCTCGGAGTTCCAGTCGCGGGCCAGCGCCAGCACGCCGTCGATCTCCCAGTCCTCGCAGTGCTCGAAGCGCGGCGTGCCGTCCATGATCACCATGTCGGGCTCGAAGTGGGCGGCGTCGCGCAGGAACTCGGCCGTCCCGCGCAGCTTCTCCAGGGAGAAGGAGTCGCGGTTGTAGACCAGGATATGGCGGTTGCGTTCGAGGTCCAGACGCAGCTCGAGCCGGTTCTCCAGCTTCTGGTTCTCGCAGATGTGCTGGAAGATCTCGAAGTAGAAGGCGCGCAGCTTCTCGATCGACTCCTCGGTGGAGATGTGCAGCACCTTGCGGCCCTGCAGCAGCGCGTCGACCGCCATGCCGACCAGCAGCGCGGTCTTGCCGACGCCGCGGCGGGACAGCACCACGCCCAGGTGGCCGCGGCCGAGGCCGCCGTCGGTGGCCTTCTCGAAGACCCGCAGCGGGCTGCGGAAGCGAATGTCCTTGGTGGGCATCGTCGTTCCTCTCCTACTTGTTCCCCGCCGCGACCTTCTCGGCGTGGGCCTTGGCCAGGCGTTCGGCCACCTCGGCGGGCGCCGGCGAGTAGCGGGCGAACTCCATCGAGTACTCGGCCTTCCCCTGCGTGCTCGAACGGATCACGGTCGCGTAGCCGAACATCTCGGACAGGGGCACGTGGGCGTCGACGCGCACGAAGCCGCTGTCCTCGGTCGAGCCCATGATGATGCCCCGGCGCTGCATGACCGTGCCGAGGATCTCGCCCTGGAACTCGGTCGGCCCCTCCACCGAGACCAGCATCAGCGGCTCGAGGGCCACGGGCCGGCCCTCCTTGTAGTGGTGGCGGAAGGCGCCGCGCGCCGCCGCCTGGAAGGCCTGGTCCGACGAGTCGACGGCGTGCGAGTTGCCGTCCTCCAGGACCACCGTCAGCCCCTGGACAGGATACCCGATGTAGGCGCCTTTATCGAGCATCGAGCGGAAGCCCTTTTCGACGGCCGGGATGTACTCGGTGGGCACCGTGCCGCCGATCACCTTGTTCTCGAACTTGAACTCGCCCGTCTCGTTCGGCTCGAAGTAGCCGCAGATGCGGCCGTACTGGCCCGAGCCGCCGGTCTGCTTGCGGTGCGTGTAGTCGAAGTTCACGCGCTGGGTGATCGCCTCGCGGAAGGAGACCTTCGGCTGCCCGGCGGTCACCTCCGCCTTGTACTCGCGGCGGATGCGCTCGAGGTACACCTCGAGGTGCAGCTCGCCCATGCCCATGATCAGGGTGTCGCCGGTCTCGTCGTCCGTCCGCGTCCGGAAGGTGGGGTCCTCCTTGGTGAAGCGGGCGAGCGCCTTGGCCAGGTTCGACTGGGCCTTGTTGTCCGTCGGCACGATCGCCAGCGAGATCACCGGCTCGGGCACGTGGAAGTTCGAGACCGAGATGGTCTCCCCGCCGGTGAAGGTGTCCCCCGACGCGCACTCGACGCCGAACAGGGCGACGATGTCGCCGGCGAAGGCCTTCAGGATGTCCTCCATCTGGCTGGCGTGCAGCCGCACCAGGCGGCCCACCTTCACGCGCTTCCCGGTGCGGGTGTTGTGGATCGTGTCGCCCTTGGCCAGGGTGCCCTGGTAGAGGCGGATGTAGGTCAGCTGGCCGTAGGCGCCGTCCTCGAGCTTGAAGGCGAGGGCCACGACGTGGTCGTCGTCGCTGTTGGAGAGGACGAAGTTCTCGGGCTCGCCCTCGGCGTTGAGCCGCAGGGCCTCGTTCTGGACCTCGGTGGGGTCGGGCAGGTAGCGCACCACCGCGTCGAGCAGCAGCTGCACGCCCTTGTTCTTGTAGGCGCTGCCCATGAACACGGGCGTCAGCTCCCGCGACACCGTGCCGCGCCGCACCGCCTCGTGGATCAGATCCTCGGTGACCGCGCCCTCGAGGATGGCCTCGGTCAGCTCGTCGCTGAACATGCTGGCCGCGTCCAGCATCTCCTCGCGCCGGGCTTCGGCTTCGAGCCGCAGCGCCGCGGGGATCTCTTCCCAGACCAGGTCGTCGCCCAATTCGCCGGTGAAGCGGCAGGCCTTCATGCGCACCAGGTCGACCACGCCCTCGTGCTCGTGCTCGAGGCCCAGCGGGATCTGCATCATGGCCGCGTTGTGGCGCAGCTTCTCGCGCAGCTGCTCGGTGACGCGCGCGGGGTTGGCGCCCGAGCGGTCGCACTTGTTGACGAAGGCCAGGCGCGGCACCTTGTAGCGCCGCATCTGGCGGTCCACGGTCATCGACTGCGACTGGACGCCCGCCACCGCGCAGAGCACCAGCACCGCGCCGTCCAGGACCCGCAGCGCCCGCTCCACCTCGATGGTGAAGTCGACGTGGCCCGGCGTGTCGATGATGTTGATCGGGTGGCCGTCCCACTCGCAGTAGGTGGCCGCCGAGGCGATGGTGATGCCGCGCTCGCGCTCCAGATCCATCGAGTCCATGGTGGCCCCGACGCCGTCCTTGCCGCGCACCTCGTGCACGGTGTGGATGCGCCCGGTATAGTAGAGGATGCGCTCGGTCAGCGTCGTCTTGCCCGAATCGATGTGGGCGCTGATGCCGATGTTGCGCAGCTTCGTGATGTCTCTGCTCATGGCGACCGCCGGGGCCCCGCCGGGGGGCCGTCTCGTTGGAGTGGTGGGGGGCGCCGCCCTGCGGCGCGGCCCTCGGGGCGTCCTGCCCTCAAGAACGACGCCCGCCCCAGCCGGGACGGGCGTCGACGCGCGGAATATAGGCGGAATCCGGACGTTGGCAAGCGGATTTGCGTATTTTTAGCGTTCGCGGGCCGTCCGGGGCGGTTCCGCCCCGGCGCCTCAGATCGCGCCGTGCCGCCGGCCGACCTTGCGGAAGGCCTCCAGGCAACGCTCGACGTGGTCGGGCGCGTGGGCGGCCGAGGCCTGCAGCCGGATCCGGGCCTGCCCCTTCGGCACCACGGGGAAGCTGAAGCCGATGCAGTAGATGCCCTCGTCCAGGAGGTCGCGGGCGATCCCCTGGGCCATCAGCGCGTCGTTCTCGTGCCGGCGGAAGTGGACCGGGACGATGGGATGCTCGCCGGGGTCGACGTCGAAGCCCAGATCGCGCAGGCCGTCCCGCAGGCGGCGCTGGTTCGCGTCCAGCGTGCGCAGGGGAGCCGGGTCCTCGCGCAGGATGCGCAGCACCTCGAGCGTGGCTGCGCAGACCACCGGCGGCAGGGAGTTGCTGAACAGGTAGGGGCGCGACTTCTGCCGCAGCCAGGCGACGATCTCCGCGGGTCCGGCGGTGCAGCCGCCGAGCCCGCCGCCCAGGGCCTTGCCCAGGGTGGTGGTGATCATGTCGACGCGCCCCATCACGCCGAACTTCTCGTGGGTGCCGCGCCCGGTCGGGCCGGTGAAGCCGGTCGCGTGGCTCTCGTCGACCAGGACCAGCGCGTCGTACCGCTCGGCCAGGTCGCAGATCTCCGGCAGGCGGGCGTAGTCGCCGTCCATCGAGAACACGCCGTCGGTGACGATCATCCGCAGGCGGTCGGCGGCCGCCTCCTCGAGGCGCCGCTCCAGGTCGGCCATGTCGGCGTGGCGGTAGATCGAGCGCCGGGCCTTGCACAGGCGCACCCCGTCGATGATCGAGGCGTGGTTGAGCTGGTCGGTGATCAGGGCGGTATCGGCGTCCAGCAGCGGCTCGAACACGCCGCCGTTGGCGTCGAAGCAGGCGGCGTAGAGCAGGCAGTCCTCCAGGCCGAGGAAGCCGGCCAGCTCCCGTTCCAGCTCGCGGTGCAGCTCGGTCGTGCCGCAGATGAAGCGCACCGAACTCAGGCCGTAGGCCCAGCGGTCCAGCGCGCGGCGCGAGGCCTCGACCACGCGCGGGTCCGAGGCCAACCCCAGGTAGTTGTTGGCGCAGAAGTTCAGGACCCGCCGGCCGCCGACCAGGATCTCGGCGCCCTGCGGCCCCTGCAGCACGCGCTCCTCCTTGAAGAGCCCCTGCTCCCGCAACGCGTCCAGTTCGCGGCGCAGCTGGCTGACCAGCGTTCCATGCATGTCGGGACTCCCTAGCGGTAGCGCGTCTTCATCTGGTCCAGGGTCGTCGCGGGCACCTTGTCGCCCCAGCCGGCCTGCCCGAAGGCGATCATGCGGTCCTTGACCACCGCGGCCATCGCGTCGCGCGACGGCTTCAGGTAGTCGCGCGGGTCGAACTTGTCCGGGTGCTCGAAGAACACCTTGCGGATGGCGCCGGTGATGGCCAGGCGGTTGTCCGTGTCGACGTTGATCTTGCGTACGCCGTGGGCGATGCCGCGCCGGATGGCCTCCAGCGGCACGCCGTAGGTCTCGGGCATGCGGCCGCCGTAGCGGTTGATGATCTCGACGAGCTCCTGCGGCACCGAACTGCTGCCGTGCATCACCAGGTGGGTGTTCGGCAGGCGGCGGTTGATCTCCTCGATCAGGTCCATCTTCAGCACGTCGCCGGTGGGCTTCTGCTTGAACTTGTAGGCGCCGTGGCTGGTGCCGATGGCCACGGCCAGCGCGTCGCAGCCGGTCTCGGCGGCGAAGCGCTCGGCCTCCGCCGGGTCCGTCAGGTGGGCCAGGGCCGCGTCCCCGGTCAGGCCGGCGCCGTGCCCGTCCTCGATGCCGCCGAGGCAGCCGATCTCGGCCTCGACCGTGACGCCCAGGGCGTGGGCCCGGGCCACGACCTCGCGCGTGACCTTCACGTTGTGCTCGTAGGTGGCCGGCGTCTTGCCGTCCTCCATCAGCGAGCCGTCCATCATCACCGAGGTGAAGCCCTGCTCGATGGCTGAGAAGCAGGTGGCCGGGCTGTTGCCGTGGTCCTGGTGCATGGCGATCGGCAGGCGCGGGTGCAGCTCGGCCGCGGCCAGCATCAGGTGGCGCAGGTAGTTGTCCTGTGAGTAGGAGCGCGCGCCGCGCGAGGCCTGCACGATGACCGGCGAGTTGGTCTCCTCGGCCGCCTGCATGATCGACTGGATCTGCTCCATGTTGTTCACGTTGAAGGCGCCGACCCCGTAGCCGTGCTCGGCGGCGTGGTCCAGCAGCACTCTCATCGGTACCAGGGGCATGACGGTCTCCTTGATCGGGGGCCCGGCGCGGTGCGTGGGACGTCCGTCCCGCACTCGCGCGGGAATGTAACGCGCAAGCGGCCGGGGGGCAATCCTGTGAAAAAGGAGCCCGCAGCAAAAACGAACCCCGCAGTAAAAACGAACCCCGCAGCCATGGGGGCTGCGGGGTCGCGAGCGGAGGTGGTGGAGGCGGCGGGAATCGAACCCGCGTCCGAAGCCGGTCCCCCGCCGGCGTCTACATGCTTAGCCGCTGATCATTCTCGTTCCGCGCCTGGCTCAGCGACAGGCCGAGCGTGGAACCAGTCTCCGTAAAGATCTCGTCCTTCCCCAGGAGACCCGGTTCGGGACCAGACGCCAGATGACGGCGCTCCGCCGGAGGGACTGGCGTCCCTCTCTCCGGGGAACGCGCTGCGTGTTTATTTACGCAGCGAGAGCGTAGTGCTCTGTGTCATTTGTTTTGTTCCCAGCGTTTTACGAGATGACTGGAATCTCGGCATGCTGCCAACGGTCCCCCGACCCCGTCGAAGCCATGTCGCCCCCACGAGATCGCCGAACTCCGACAACGTACCACAACCGCCGGGGTCTGTCAAAGCGGCCGCGAGGACGGTCACCGCCCGTAGAGCGCCTTGACCTCGCCCCAGGTCGCTTCGTCGGTCGGCACGATGCCGGTCCAATCGACCAGTTCGCCGCCCTCGTCGATCACCGGGCCGAGTTGATGATGCAATTTGTAGGTCCACTGGCGCATGAACCAGGGGCCGTCGAGCACGAACAATTGCACCACCATGGTGTCGAAGGCGCCGGCGGGCGTGGTCACCGTTTCGGCGCCGGTCACCGAGCCGTAGATCGTCGCGCCGAAGGAACCGTAGCCGTAGTCGACTGTCGTCTCGCTCTGCCACAGCTTGCCGATCGTGAGCGGCAGGTCCAGGAACAGCACCGGCGGCGTGAGCGTGTAGTAGTCGGGATCGACCCAGGACTTGCACACCCAGCCGGACCCGCCCCACAGGACATCCCCGTCTTCGCCGAGCCGATAGTTTTGGGTACCCGAACAATCGGCGCTCATGTAGCTCCTGGCGTACCAGTCCGGGTTGACGTTCTGATGGATCTCGACTTCCAGCGGGCCGCCGGACAACTGGTAGGTGAACGTCGTCCCCGGCGTCAGCGGCCAGTAGTCCGCACCGACGGCTGCACCTGCCAGCACAACCAGGAAGAAAACCACAACCGACACCCGGACCGCACGCACGACCGCTACCTCCAAGCATGGGCGATTACCAAGAAAGCCATCATATCATGCCGCGAAGGAGCGCTCCACGGGATCCGCTCCCCTTCCGACTGCAAGTGGTGGCTGCACCGCTGAACCACCCGACCGGCCGGGTCGGGGGCGTCTGGAGGGGTCCTGCGCCAGGAAGGCGCAGGGCCCCGTAAGTCGAGCGCCCCGGGCACAGGATGTGCCCGGGGCGCGTCCCCCGACCCGGCCGGTCGGGTGGTTCAGCGGTGTCCGCTACACCACGCCCTGGTCCATCATCGCGTCGGCGACCTTCAGGAAGCCGGCGATGTTGGCGCCGTTGACGTAGTTGCCCGGCGTGCCGAAGGCTTCGGCGGTCTCCACGCAGTTCTTGTGGATGGACTTCATGATGCCGTGCAGCTTCGCGTCGACCTCTTCGCGGCTCCAGGAGAGGCGCATGCTGTTCTGCGACATCTCGAGGCCCGAGGTCGCCACGCCGCCGGCGTTGGCGGCCTTGCCGGGGCCGTAGAGGATCTTCGCATCGATGAACTGCTCGACGCCCGCGGGGACCGTCGGCATGTTCGCGCCTTCGGAGACCACGTAGACGCCGTTGCGCAGCAGGTTCGCCGCGTCCTTGGCGTTGACCTCGTTCTGGGTGGCGCTGGGGAAGGCGCAGTCGGCCTTGTGGTCCCACAGCGGGTTGAACGCGGCGCCGGGATCGATGGCCTTGTAGACGGCCTTCGGGTACTTGTCGCAGTACTCCTTGATGCGGCCGCGCTTGACGTTCTTCAGGTTCATGACGAACGCCAGTTTCTCGCGGTCGATGCCCTGCTCGTCGTAGATGTAGCCCGCGGAGTCGGAGAAGGTCACCGGCTTGCCGCCGAAGTCGAGGATCTTCTCGGCGGTGTACTGGGCCACGTTGCCCGAGCCGGACACCAGGCAGGTCTTGCCCTTGAGCTCCTGCTTGCGGGTCGCGAGCATCTCCTGCGCGAAGTACACGGCGCCGTAGCCCGTGGCCTCCGGGCGGATCAGCGAGCCGCCCCACTTCAGGGCCTTGCCCGTGAGCACGCCGGTGAACTCGTTGCGGATGCGCTTGTACTGGCCGAACATGAAGCCGATTTCGCGGCCGCCCACGCCGATGTCGCCGGCGGGCACGTCGGTGTCCGGGCCGATGTGGCGCTGCAGTTCGGTCATGAAGCTCTGCGTGAAGTGCATGACCTCGTTGTCGCTCTTGCCCTTGGGATCGAAGTCCGAGCCGCCCTTGCCGCCGCCCATGGGCAGCGTGGTGAGCGCGTTCTTGAAGACCTGCTCGAAGGCGAGGAACTTCAGGATGCCCAGGTTGACGCTCGGGTGGAAGCGCAGGCCGCCCTTGTACGGGCCGATGGCGCTGTTCATCTCGATGCGGAAGCCGCGGTTGACCTGGACCTCGCCGTTGTCGTCGATCCAAGGCACACGGAACAGGATCACGCGCTCGGGTTCGACGATGCGCTCCATGATCTTCGCCTTGCGGTACTCGGGGCGCTTGTCGAGCACTGGCCACAGGGACTCCACGACCTCTTGCACGGCCTGGTGGAATTCCTTCTGCTCGGGGTTCTTGGCCACGACCTGATCCATGAAAGCCTTGAATTCAGCCATGTCGGCTCTCCCGCGATGAGGGACCGTCCAGGGTCAACCGTGAGGTCGGTTGCACCTGTTGAATCGCCAACGAATCTAGGCAGCGGCCGTTCAGACGCAAACATTATTCACAACACCGGCTCGTTCGGAAACCCCTGCGACAGGGGGCGTTTCGGCGTTATTCAGGTCTGATTCGCTCTGCATTGATCCGCAGTTGCGTCCCTCAGTTGCAGGACGCACCATGGCTGCCCACAGCCGGGAGGGAACCGATGGGCCTTTGCCACTTCGCGACCGACCTGCACGGCCGGCCGGACCGCTACCGGAAACTCTGGGACGCGGCCGCCGCCGAGCGTCCCGCCGCCCTGTTCCTGGGCGGCGACCTGCTGCCGCACCGGCTCGCCGCGGGCGGCGACTTCGCCGCCGGAGCGCTGGCCGACGGCTTCCGCCGGCTGCGCGCCGGCCTGGGCGCCGCCTATCCCGCGGTCTTCCTGATTCCCGGCAACGACGATCCCGCCGCCGAACTGCCCGCCTTCGCCGCGGGCGAGGACGAGGGGCTCTGGATCCAGGCGCACGGCCGGCGCATCGCCTGGGGCGACCGGCTGGTGCTGGGCTACGCCTGCATCCCGCCGTCGCCGTTCCTGCTGAAGGACTGGGAGCGCTACGACGTATCGCGGTTCGTGGATCCCGGCTGCGTGCCGCCGGAGGAGGGCCGCCGCACCGTGGCGCGCGAGGAGCGCGAGATCAGGCTGGCGACCATCGCGGCGGAACTGGAGGAGCTGGCGGGCGATGCGGACCTCGCGCGGGCGATCTGCCTGTTCCACTGCCCGCCCTACGGCTGTTCCCTGGACCGCGCCGCCCTGGACGGACGGATGATCGACCACGCGCCGCTGGACGTGCACATCGGTAGCATCGCGATCCGGAGGTTCCTCGAGGCGCGACGCCCGCCGCTGTCGCTGCACGGCCACGTGCACGAGGCCGCGCGGCTGACCGGCGCCTGGCAAGAGACGATCGGCGCCACGCTGGCCTGCAACGGAGCCCACGACGGGCCGGAGCTGGCCCTGGTGCGCTTCGACCCCGACGCCCCCGCGGCGGCCGCGCGCGTCCTGATCTGACAATTCAGACCGGCGCGTCTTCGCCCCCGATATGGAGCTCTCGGGCCGGGTCGGTGATCGCGCCGATCTTCACCGCGTAGCTCGACTTCTCCGCGATGTCCCGGTCGGTGATCAGGTGCACGTCGAGCAGCCCGGCGCTGCGGTAGCCGGTGCGCAGGTAGTTGATCTCGGCCAGGCAGCGGCTCCAGCCGTCGAGCCAGACCCGCAGGGCCGCCTGCCGCACCGGATCGTCCTGCATGTGGATCAGCAGGTCGATGTCGCTGCCCGGACCGGCCGTCGCGTTCTTCACGCTGCCGAAGACGTACATCGCCTTGACGCCGAAGCGCGTCGCGTCGAGGTCGTGCGCGATCCGCTCGGCCATCTGCAGCCGCCAGCGCCAGACCTCGCCGGGCTTGCCGATCAGCTCGGCCGCCGCGTCGGCCCCCGTGCCCCGCTCGAGGCCGGGCTCGACGAAGCTGGCCAGCGCCTCGTCGAGGTCGGCGTTCATCAGCACGCGCAGCACGCGCCCCGCGGACTCGGCCTGCACGTCGATCACCCGCAGCGTGCCCGCGATCGCGGCGTACTGCGGCAGCAGCTCGGGCAGCAGGTTGCGCGCCCCCAGCAGGAACTGCTCGTTGAAGACGATGCCGTCGCGGTCCGGATAGAGCGGCAGGTAGCGGATGCGCGACTCCACCAGGTCCTGGAAGAAGTGGGTGCCGAAGGAGAGGTCGGGCAGGTAGCCGCCCTTGAGACGGGCGATCTCCACCAGCATCGAGGTGTTGCTGATGTCGGCGTAGGTCACGCTCACGCCCAGCTTGATGTCGCCGCGGCTGCCCCAGCGGCCGGGGCCCATGAGGATGAAGCCGCGCTTGGGCAGCAGCTTGTTCAGCTCGCCCACCGCACGTCCCACCGCCAGCATGCCCGCGCGGTCCTCGAGCGCCGCGTAGGCGTCGGGGTCGACGTAGACCACGTGGGTGACATCGGGCAGCCAGCCGTTGGACACGTGGCGGTCGGCCGTGAACAGGATGTCCTTGACCGCGACGTCCTTGGGGATCGGCGCCGGGGCGGCGTCGTCGGTGTGGCTCTGGGGCCGGCACTGCAGCAGGTAGAATTTCTCGCCGTCGTGGGCGAACTCGATGTCCACCGGCGTGCCCAGCTTCTCCTCGAGGATCACCAGCACGTTGCGCAGGTGGCGCACGAAGGGCGTGCCGTTGATCAGGCCGTCGAACGTGGCCACCAGCTCGTCGTGCGCGGGGTCGTACATCAGGCGCCGCGGCTGCTGCAGCATGCCCTCGCTGAGCTTCGAGAACACGAGCTCCAGGCCCGGGTACCGCCCGCCCACCTCGTGCAGCAGGTCGGAGATCGACATCGTGACGAAGGCGTTGCGCTCGAGGTCGATGACGTCGATCTGGTTCGGCGCGTAGCGCACGATCTCCTCGACCTCGACGTTCACGCGCAGGTTGGGCTGGCCGGGGACCGCCAGCACGGGGTAGTCGTCGCCGACGCGGTCGACGGCGCGCGTGCCGAGGCCCGGCACCAGGCGGATCAGGCCGTCGTCGCGCCGGATCCGCGGCGACCAGCGGAACTCGTTGCGGCTGAAGGCCACCCCGGCGAAGGCCGGCAGGAAGTAGCGGCCGACCTTGCGGCCGACCACCTCCTGGATCAGGATCCCCATCTCCTCGCTGAAGTCCAGCAGGCCGCGGTCGCGCCGGTACTCGACGGGGTCGGGGCCGAACACCGAGGCGTAGATCTCGGTGATGGCGTCGCAGAGGGCGTCGAGGCGCACGCCGCGCTCGCCCTGGTTGGGCAGGAACAGGCTCTTGTACTTGCCGGAGAACGAGGTGCCGAAGCGGTCCTCGAGCAGGCTCGAGCTGCGCACGATCAGCGGCACCTCCCCCAGCTCGTCCAGCGCCGCGGCGAGGCCCTGGCGCAGGTGCGGCGGCAGCGGGGAGTGCTTGAAGAGCTGGATGATGTTGGGGTACTCCTGCCGGACCTGCCCGATCTCCTTGTATTTCTGCTCGATGACGTCCTCGAGGTCGTTGTGGGCGATGAACTCCAGCGTGGCGTCGGACGCCAGGTACCAGGTGCGCGGCACGTGGACCGCGCCGATGGGCCGCTCCGGCGTGGCCGCGCGCGCCAGGATGCGGTCCGCGAGGATCAGGCCCGAGCCCTTGCCGCCCAGCTTGCCGGTGCCGTCCACGGGCATGATCAGGCGGTCGATCAGGTCGCGCAGGTCGGCGACCGTGACGTACTCCTTGGCGACCTTGATGTAGTCGAGCTGCTCGGTCAGGAACCGCCGGACCAGCGAGACGCGCATGTTGGTGACCGTCGAGGGCTGCAGCGAGGAGCCCTCGCCCACCAGGTGGTGGTAGCGGCGCAGCGCGTCGGCCAGCTCGGGCAGGGTGGTGCGCGGGTTGTCCAGGATCTTCAGGAAGAGGCTGGCGCGGTCGTCCTGGATCCAGCGCTGGACCTTCAGCAGGATCTCGTGGTCGGTCATGTGGCGCGCGGCCAGGAAGAACGGGGCGTCCGACAGCAGCACGGACTCGTCGCGCGTCTGGACGACGCCGGGCCCGTTCACCTCGCCGGAGACCGTCTCCGCCGACACCGCGGGGTCCACGCGGCCGAGCATGTCCTGGGCCTCGTCGACGCCCATCGAGCAGAGCAGGTTCAGCAGCTTGCGCGCGATGATCTGGTGCAGGCGGGGGTCGGACTCGCGCAGCATCTGGATGGGCATCAGCCACAGCGGCTCGTCGATCCCGTCCTGTCGGAAATGCTCGCGCTCCTTGCGCAGGTCCCGCAGGCGCTCGAAGAGGACGTAGTGGGCCAGGCGGTCGGCCACCGACTTCAGCAGGCGCCGCTCCTCCTTGATGAAGGGCCCGTCGCCCACGTCGGGGCAGGGACCCGTGTAGTAGACGCAGACCTCCCCCGACATCTGCTCCTGCACCAGGATCTCGGCGCGCAGGTGGCACGGCGTGCGCGGGCCGTTCTCGGTGCGGTGCACGACGCCGTCGCAGGCCACCTCCGCCTGGCAGACCGCGGGGTGCTGCATGCCGGCGACGAGGGCCTCGGCCACGCCGCGGCAGACGTCCTGCCGCGAGTGCCCCTGCTCCGTGAACAGCTCCTCGATGCGGTAGAGGCAGTCCAGTTCCTTGGAGCGCTCGTGCAGCGAGTCCAGCAACTGGGCGAGCGTCGGGTCGCGGACTTCAGTCATGGCGGATCACTCCCCTGCGGGCGCGCCCGTCGACGCGGACGTCCAGCGGTCGCGGGGTGCGGACGTGGCGCACGAGGTCGCCCTCGTGCACGGGCGGCAGCGCGTCCAGCCAGGCCCAGTCGACGGCCCGGCCGCCGGTGTGCGGCACCGACAGGTACTGCACGCCGAAGCTGATCAGGTTGTGGAAGAAGTGGGAGCCCTGGCTCAGGTCGGGGCTCATGTCCGGCAGCGTGGCCTCCACCAGCACGCGGGCCTGGGAGATCTGGCTCCAGTCGACCGGCACGCCCAGCCAGGGGTCGGAGCTGCCCCAGCGGCCGAAGCCGATCAGCAGGTAGGGCCGCCGCTCAGCCTGCAGGGCGACGTTGATGCGCTCCAGCTCCGCGGCGATGCGCGGCGTGTGGCGGGCCTCGAAGACGGCGGGCTTCACGTAGACGACGTCCTGCAGGTCCGCGCGGGCGCCGTGACCCAGCACGATCTCGGAGGCCAGCAGGACCCCCGGTCCGTCCAGCTCGTCCTGCCCGACGGTCACCTCGCCGACGGCCACCTGCATCGGCCGCGCCTGCAGCAGGCCCAGCCGCGCGGGTTCGCCGCCCTGTCCGAAGGTCAGCGCGAACTCGATCTCCACGTCGGCGCCGAGGGCCTCTTTGGCCAGGCGCAGCAGCTGCTTCACCGCTTCGTTCAGCGGCAGGACGCCGGCATCCAGGATGGGCGAGAAGTCCAGCACGCGCGCGCCGCCGGACAGCAGGCCGCAGCGCAGGCGGTCGCTGGCCGGGTCGAAAGTGGACACCAGGTGGTCCAGGGCGCCGTCGGACTCGGCGCGGGCCAGGTCCGACTGCACCAGGAATTCCGTCTCGCGCACCGGATCGGGCGGCGGCGGCGTCCCCATGTTCACGCCCCAGAACGAGGTCTGGGTGTTCTTGACCATGTCTCCCAGCCCGTTGAACGGCGGGCCGACGCGCGGCCGGGCCGGCGAGTAGGACCAGGTCAGGCCGCCGTCGACGATGGCCTTGCCCAGGCCGAGCGCCAGGTTGACGACGCCGTCCTCGGGGCGCGCGCGGCCGATGGGGTAATAGCTGTAGGAACGGCCGACCCCCGAGAGGGAGGGGTAGAAGAGGTCGCCGTGGCGCAGCCCGACGATTTCCTGCACCACGACCGCCATCGCCTCCTCGCGCGGGTCGCGGTCGATCGAGCGCATGTAGTCGCGCGGCTGGCGGAAGAAGGTCGACGCGATGACGAACTTGACCGCCTCGGCCAGCTTGCGGAAGCGCGTGTCCGGATCGTGCTGGTTGTTCGGGATCATCTTGGTGGCGTAGACGCCGGCGAACGGGTGCGCCAGCGCGTCCTCCAGCAGGCTCGACGAGCGCACCGCCAGCGGCGAGTGCACGCCCTCGACCAGGGCGCGCAGGTCCCCCACGAACTGGGCCGGCAGCTCCGCGCGCTGGCAGGCGTGGGCGATGCGGTCGTCGGTGGCGTCGCCGTAGACCGCATCCGCCAGGCCGTTCTCGGACACGAAGGCGCGGAAGACGTCGGTGGTCAGGACCACCAGCCGCGGCACGTCGACGCGGATGCCGGGGCACGCGGCGCCGTCGAAGCGGCCGAGGATGTCCCGCGCCATGAGCACGAGGCTGGCCGCCTTGCCGCCGAGCTCGCCCTCCCCGATGCGCGACACCGCGGCGTCGCCGTCGAAGAAGCGGCGGTCGAACGCGGGCACGGAATCGCGGGAGACCATCGTCACGTCGTACCCCTCCCGGTCCTGCGGGTCACAGCCAGCCGCGGTCGCGGCAGGCCGACGCCACCCGGTTGATCGCCAGCACGTAGGCGGCGTCGCGCAGGGAAAGTTCCTGGCGCCGCGCGAGGTCGGCGACCGCGATGTAGGCGGCGGTCATCTTCTGGTCCAGCTTGCCGAGGACCTCGTCCATCTCCCAATAGTAGTTCATGTTGCTCTGGACCTGTTCGAAGTAGCTGCAGGTCACCCCGCCGGCGTTGGCCAGGAAGTCGGGCAGGACGGTCACGCCGCGGCCGCGCAGGATCTCGTCGGCCTCCGGCGCGGTGGGGCCGTTCGCGCCTTCCAGGACGAGGCGGACGCGCGGGTGCACGCGGCCGGCGTTGTCGGCGGTGATCTGGTTCTCCAGGGCGCAGGGCATCAGGATGTCGACGTCCTGCTCGAGCCAGGCCTCGCCCGGCAACGCGTCGTAGCCCGCGGCCACGGCGCGCGCGCGGTCGATGCCGCCGTAGCGGTCGGTCATGCCGCGCAGCTCGGCCAGGTCGACTCCCCCGTCGCGGCGGTAGGTGGCCGCCTCGCCACGGCCTTCGTCCCAGCAGGACACCGCCACGGTGCGCCCGCCGATGCGCCCGTACAGCTCGATGGCGTGCTGGGCCACGTTGCCGAAGCCCTGCACGCTGGCCGTGGTGGCGTCGGGACGCACGCCCAGTTCCTTGAGCGCCTCGCGCAGCACGTAGACCAGGCCGTAGCCCGTGGACTGCAGCCGCCCGCGCGAGCCGCCCATGCCCACCGGCTTGCCCGTGAACTGGCCGGGGTAGCGGCCGCTGCGCATCGTCTCGTACTCGTCGAGCATCCAGAGCATGTGCTGCGGGCCGGTCATCACGTCCGGGGCCGGCACGTCGGTCTCGGGCGACAGTTCGCGGCCGAGCTGGCGGACCCAGCCGCGGCAGAGCGCCTCCTGCTCGCGCGGCCCGAGGTGGTGGGGGTCGCAGACCACGCCGCCCTCGCTGCCGCCCAGCGGGATGTCGACCACGGCGCACTTCCAAGTCATCCACATGGCGATGGCCCGCACCGTGTCGATCGTCTCGTGCGGGTGGAAGCGCACGCCGCCCTTGGCCGGGCCGCGCGCGTCGTTGTGGACGATGCGGAACCCCTCGAAGACCTCGATCCGCCCGTCGTCCATGCGCACCGGGATCGTGAAGCGCCGCTCGCGGGCCGGCGTGCGCAGGTAGGCGCGGGTACCGGCGTCCAGCCCGATCAGGTCGGCGATCTTGTCGAACTGGGACTGGGCCATGGCGAAGGCGTTGAAGGCTCGATCCGCGGTCATCGCACACCTCGTGGTTGGTTCGCCGCTCGGGCTCCCGGGAGCCCGGGTCAGGCGGATTGCGGCCGCAGCACCACGCCGCGGCGGGAACGCCCGTCGATCAGCACCTGCAGGGGGGCCTCGAGACGCAGGTGGTTCAGGTGGGCCGTACAGGCGGCGGGAGTCTGGCCGAGCAGCCAGTCCCAGTCGAGCTTGCCGCCGCCGCTGCTGGCGTTGACGGTCAGGTACCCGACCCGGAACGACGTCAGGTTCTGGAAGAAGTGCGTCCCCTGGCTCGGGGTCACGCGGAAGTCGTCGAGGTCGGTCTCGACGATCACCGCGGCGCCGGAGATCTGCGACCACTCCACCGGCACGCCCAGCCAGCGGTCGCTCGAGCCCCAGCGGCCGGGCCCGATCAGCAGGTAAGGCCGGCCTTCGGCGCGCAGGCGCCGGTCCAGCGCGCCGACCTCGTCCGCGATCGCCGGCGTGCAGCCGCGGTCGAAGCGGCCGGGATCCACCAGCACCACGTCGTGGATGTCGTCGTAGGTGCCGTTCCCCAGCGCCACGTCGGTCGCGATCACGACGTCGGCGCGCGTCGCCATCCCGTCGGGGATGCGCGGCGACGCCATCTCAGCGGCCAGCGGCCGGATCTGCAGCAGGCCGAACTCCGCCGGCTCGCCGCCGGACGGCAGGTTCGCCGCGAACTCCAGTTCCACGGCGCAGCTCATGCAGCGCCGCCCCAGTTCCAGCAGGAAGGCGAGCACGTCGGCCAGCGGGTAGAGTTCCGCCTTCAGCACGTGGGCGAAGGTCACCAGGCGGGGACCCGCCCGCCCGATCCCGTCGTAGACGGCTTCGTTCTCGGGATCGTAGACCGAGCCCACGGCGTGCAGGGTGCCGTGCCGCTCGGCGACCTCCAGATCGAGCACGTCCACGTTGGCGTCCTCGCGCAGGGTCGGGTAGGCGTCGGGATCGCCGACGTCCAGGGCCTGGAAGGTGCGCTGGCTGTTGGACAGGGTGTCGCCGATGGTCGAGAACTGGTAGAGGCGGCGCGGCGCGCGCGGCGAGAAGCGCAGGCACTGGCCGCCCTCGACCACGGTGCGGCCCAGTCCGAGGGCCACCAGCGCGACCCCGTCCTCGGGGCGCATCGCTTCCGTCGGGTAGTGGTTGGTCGAGTGGGCCACGCCGGCGAAATCGGGGTACACCCAGTGCTCGTGGCTCCGGCCGACCACCTGCTGGATGATCACCCCCATCTTCTCCTCCTCCACCAGGTTGCTCGTGGCGGCCAGATAGGTCTTCGCGCCGCGCGTGAAGGTGGAGGCGTAAACCAGCTTGATGGTGTGACATAACTGGTTGAGTCGCACCGTGGGATCGGGGTGCGAGTTGGGGATCATGTAGGTCTTGTAGACGCCTGCGAAGGGCTGGTGCTGCGCGTCCTCGAGCTGGCTGGACGAGCGCACCGCGAGCGGGTAGCGCACCTGCTCCAGGAAGATGCGCAGGTCGTCGTGGATGGGCGCGGGCAGGTCGGCGGCCAGGAAGGCCGCGGCGACGGCCTCGTCGTCGTCGGAGTGCAGGGCCAGATCGCGCAGCCGGCCCTGGTCCAGGAAGGCGTCGAAGACGTCGGTGGCGACGACCGCGGTCGGGGGCACCCGCAGCCGCAGCCCCGGGAACTGGTCGCCGATGCCGTAACGGCTCAGGACGTGGTCCATGAAGGCCAGGCCGCGGGCCTTGCCGCCGAGCGAGCCGGTGCCGATGCGCGTGAAGCCGCTGGCCGCGTCGAACTCGCGGCGCGAAAAGTCGGCGATCACGCCGCGCCGCGACTGCTCCCGGTACCAGCTGACCGTCTCGACCAGGAACTCGCGCAGCTCGCCGGCCGAGGCGAACTGGCTCGCCTTCAGCGGCTTGATCAGGTTGGCCAGCGCGAACTTGGTGCGGGCGCGGAACCAGTTGGAAAAGTGGTCGCGCCGCGCGTGGAACATCAGCGACTCGTCGGGCACGCGGGCGATCTCGCGCAGCAGCGAACGCGAGTTGTGGGCGCGCCCCACCTCGGTGCCGTCCGGCAGGCGGAACACGAAGTCCCCGAAGCCGAACTGGTCGCGCATGAGGCCGCGCAGCTCCATCAGCAGGCTGGTCGACTGCTTGTGCAGGAACAGGGCGCCGGCCGCCTCCGCGGCCGCCCGTCCGTCGGGCTCCGAAGACTGGATCACCACCGGCAGCAGCGGGTCGTCCCGCTTCAGCCGCCGCACCAGTTCGAGGCCCGCGTCGGCGCGCAGCTCACCGGCCCAGGGGAAGCGGGCGTCGCAGACGGCGCCGAGCAGGTACTCGCGATAGCGCCCGTGGAGGTCGAGCGCCTGCTCGAAATCGGTGGCGAACAGGATCTTGGGGCGGGCCCGCATGCGCAGGAGCTTCTGCGACAGGTTGACGCTGTCGGCCATCAGCTCCTGGGTCTGCCGCATGACCTCGGTGTAGAGCATGGGCAGGTAGACCGAGTAGAAGCGGACCGAGTCCTCGACCAGCAGGATGCAGCGCACGTCGCTGGTGCGCGTGTCGTCGTCCACGTTCCAGCTGTCCTCGACCTGCTTCACGATGGCCAGCAGGAGCCGCACGTCGCCGGTCCAGATGAAGGAGCGGTCGACGGCCCCGGCATCCCGGTCGGCGAGCGTCTCCAGCTCGCGGTCGTTGTAGCCCAGGACGACGACCGGCAGCTCGGGTTTGAGCTCCTTGGCCCGGCGGGCCAGGGTGCAGGCGTCCATGTCCCCGATGCGGGTCATGGTCAGCAGCAGGTCGTAGTCGCTGGCGCCCAGGAGCTCGAGCGCCTCCGCCCCGCCGATGGCCCGCCGGATCTGGGGCGCCGCGCTGAGGTTCAGCTCGCGGTACTCCGCCAGCATGACCTCGGTCAGGCGGCCGCCCTCCTCCAGGGTGAAGGCGTCGTAGAGGCTGGCCACGAGCAGGATGTTGCGGACACGGCGCTTGATCAGCTGCTCGAAGCCGGCCTCGCGGTCGTAGGTGATGTCCTTGAGGCGGGACCAGGCCTCCTCGAGGGCCTGGTCGCGCGAGGCCCGTGTCGCCATCGTCGCCTCCGTGTCGCGCCGCCTGTCGTTCCGGTCAGGGCTGGAACTCCACTCCCTGCGCCAGGTGGACCTCGCCGCCCCAGTTGATCGTGTTGGTCTGGCGGCGCATGTAGGACTTCCAGCAGTCGGAGCCCGACTCGCGGCCCCCGCCGGTCTCCTTCTCGCCGCCGAAGGCGCCGCCGATCTCCGCGCCCGAGGTGCCGATGTTCACGTTGGCGATGCCGCAGTCCGAGCCGCGGAAGCTGGTGAACGTCTCGGCCTCGGCCACGCTGTCGGTGAAGATCCCCGAAGACAGGCCCTGCGGCACGCCGTTGTGCAGGGCCAGCGCTTCCTCGAAGTTGCGGTACTTCATGACGTAGAGGATAGGCGCGAAGGTTTCGGTCTGCACGATCGGCGCGTCGTTGGCGATCTCGACGATGGTCGGCAGGACGAAGGTCCGGTGGCCGAAGGGCGGGTCCAGCGCCTTGCCGCCGTAGACGACGCGGCCGCCCTGCGCCTTGGCCGCCTTGACGGCCGCCTCGTAGTCGGCCACGGCGCCCTCGTCGATCAGCGGCCCCATCAGCGTCGCGGGGTCCAGGGGGTCGCCGATGCGCACCTTGCGGTAGTTGGCGACGAGCTTCTTGAGGAACACGTCGTAGATCGACTCGTGGATGATCAGGCGGCGGGTCGAGGTGCAGCGCTGCCCGGCGGTGCCGACGGCGCCGAAGAAGGCGCTGGCCAGCGCGCAGGTCAGGTCGGCCTTCTCCGAGATCACCAGCGCGTTGTTGCCGCCCAGTTCGAGGATGGTGCTGCCGAGGCGCTCGCCGACGACGGCGCCGATGCGCTTGCCCATGCGGGTGCTGCCGGTGGCCGAGATCAGGGGCACGCGCGCGTCGGCGACCAGGCGCTCGCCGATGACCGCGCCGCGACCGATCACCGCGCAGGACACGCCCTGCGGCACGCCGTTGCGGCGGAAAACCTCGTTGGCGATGTTCTGGCAGGCGATGGCGCACAGCGGCGTCTTGCTGGAGGGCTTCCAGACGGCGACGTCGCCGCAGACCCAGGCCAGCGCGTTGTTCCAGGCCCAGACCGCGACCGGGAAGTTGAAGGCGGTGATCACGCCGATCACGCCCAGCGGGTGCCACTGCTCCATCATGCGGTGGCGGGGGCGCTCGCTCTGCAGCGTCGGGCCGCTGAGCATGCGGCTCTGGCCGACGGCGTAGTCGCAGATGTCGATCATCTCCTGGACCTCGCCCAGGCCCTCGGTGAGGATCTTGCCCATCTCGAGGGAGACCAGCTGCCCGAGCGCCTCCTTCTTCGCGCGCAGCGCCTCGCCCAGCTGCCGCACGACCTCGCCGCGCCGCGGCGCGGGCACCTCGCGCCAGAGGACGAAAGCCGCCTCGGCCTTGCGCATCAGCTTCTCGTAGTCCTTCGCGGAGGCCTGTTCGACGCGCGCGATCACCGTGCCGGTCGTCGGGTCCACGACGTCCAGGAAATCGCCGCTGTCGGCGAACCACTCGCCGCCGGCGTTGGCGCCCTTGAGCTCGCGCCCGAGATCCAGCGCCTTGAAGATCTTGTTCACCTGCTGACGCGTCGCCATGGTCACTCGCCTCCCTGGTGTCCGGAATTCCGCTCTGTCCCTACCGTCTCCTCCCGGCAGACGATGCCGAGAGTCTCGAGCTCCCCGAGGATCGGTCCGTAGAATTCGGCGGTCACGGGCCGCACGACGCCGCGGGCCGAGAACGCTCCCTCCAGCGTCAGGCGCACCGCGACGGCCAGCGGCAGCGAAACCGTGCGGGCCATCGCCGAGTCGCCGCCGGGCTCGCCGAAGGCGACCAGGCTGGAGGTGATCAGCTCGCGGCCGCCGTCGGGCAGGGCCGCCACGAACTCGTGCTTCATCGCGATCATGTCGCGCTCGCCCGGCGCGTAGACCAGCTTCGCCAGCATGGCGTCGCCCAGCACGTCCAGCGGGCAACCGCGCTCACGCGCCAGCGGCGTCTCGTCGCAGAGCCCCAGCCAGCGCAGGTTCGCGACCGGCAGGGCGTCGCGGCAAAGGCCCAGCCTGCGGGCGACGGCCGCGTCGGCGGGCTCGCCCGGCGCGCCCCCGGCCAGGCGCCGCAGCAGTTCCGCCGCCGTCGCCGGCGCGAGGCCGGTCTCCGCCAGATCGAGCAGCCCGAGGCGCCCGTAGTGGTGCAGGCAGTCGCACCAGCCGGGATTGCGCAGCGTGCCGCGGAACATGGTGCGGATCCCCTGCAGACCGTAGATGTCGATGTAGGAGATCGAATCGCGGTTGGGGTAGGCCTCGAAGTCCCCGGCCCCCTCGACGTGCAGCAGGTGCATGTCGCGGAACAGCCGCGCCCCCGGCACCGTCACGAGCTCGCCGTGGGACAGGTAGCGGGCGTCGTTGCGCCCCGCCATCAGCACGCCGCGGGGCGCCCAGGAGAACTTGTAGCCGAAGGGGTTGTCGTTCGCCTCCGGCGCCGGCAGGCCGCCGCAGTACGAGCGGAACGACAGCAGCCTCCCGCCGCGGGAGCGCACACCGTCGATGACGCGCATCGCCGACATGTGGTCGATGCCAGGGTCCACGCCGGTCTCGTTCAGCAGCAGCACGCCCCTGGCGCGGGCGGCGGCGTCCAGGGCCGCCGTCTCCGGCGCCACGTAGGAGGCGGTGGCCATGTGGCGGCCGGCCTCCACGCAGAGACGCGCCACGGTCGGGTGGAACGGCGGCGGCGCCAGGCTCACCGTCAGGTCGTGCGCGGCCACCAGCGTCGCCACCGCGGCGGTGTCGCCCACGTCCACGGCCAGCGCGCGCCCGTGGGGGTGGCCGTCGATCATCGCCGAAGCGCGCTGCGGCGCGAGGTCGCCCTGGGTCACGCCGAAGCCGCGGTCCAGGAGGTAGCGCACCAGAGGCCGGGCCACCATGCCCGCGCCCAGGACCAGCACCTTCTTCATGCCAGGCTCCCCCGGTCGAGGAACTCGGCGAGGTAGGCGTACCGCGGCGCCAGCTCGCCCCGGTGGACGATCACCGCGCGCTTGAGGTGCGGCGGCAGGTTCAGATCGATGAAGTCGGCCGACCAGTCGCAGTCGCCCAGGTCGCCGACCATGTCCTTCAGCACGGTGCTGAAGTGCTCGCTGGCCTCGCGCGGCAGCTCGCACGGCAGGTTGTCGACCGCCATCACGACGATGCCGCGCCCGTCGACGCCGTCGCGCACCTCGCCCGCGACGGGGTCCACCACGTAGCAGGGGGCGTCGGGCTGCGTCGCCTTGACGCTGATCTGGATGCTGCCCTCGATGTCGATGCTGATGTCGCCGACGACCTGCAGGCGCGGCTCGCGGCCGTCGCGGAACTGCGCGGCCGCCCAGTCCGCGGTCAGCAGCCGGGGGTAGCGCTCGGTCCAGAAGATCGTGTTGATGAGCAGGTCGAGGTGCGGCAGGTGCTCGGCGAAGCAGCCGTCGTAGCCCTCGGGGTGGTCGTAATAGTCGCGCAGCACGAACGGGCGGCCGTCGCGGGGACGCACCATGTGCTGTTCCTTGAACTCGCAGGCCACCAGCGGCTCGGCGGCCGCGGCGGCGGGGAGGTCCGCCGGGGCGACCCTCGTCACCGGCAGCCAGGACAGGACCGTCTGCACGCCGCGGGCCACGTTGCCGTAGCCGGCGACGCCGATCGTCAGCGGCGCGGCGCCCGGCCGGCGCTCGCGGCGCAGGCGCTCGCCGATCCCGCGCAGGTGCGCTTCGGCGGCCGAGAGGTCGCCGTAGGCGTGGGGCGGGAGGATCTCGGCCAGCGGGGTCGCGACGCCGCGGCCCTGCAGGCGCAGTCCCAGCGCGCGCAGCGCCTCGATCGTGCCGGCGTAGCCGGCGTGCACGCTGAAGAAGATCAGGCGGCGGTTGTGCTCGTCGGCGATGCACTCGTAGTCCACCAGCGAGCAGCCGTGCCGCAGGTACTCGCGCAGCAGGGGCATGTTGCGCGCCTGGCCCTTGATGACGTGCGCGAAGTTGACGTAGACCCTGCCCGGGCGGTAGAGCGCCGGCGGGATCTCCTTCACCGCGATCACGATGTCCGCGTCCAGCGCGGCGTCGGAGACCTCGACCCCGGCTTCGCGGTACTCCTGGTCGGCGAAGATGCGGATGGGCGACGGCTGCACGACCAGGCGGTGCCCGAAGCAGGCCTGGATGCCGGCCGCGTCGGCCGGCGTCAGGGGTACGCGGCGCTCCCACTTGCTCTTGTCCTCGAGTCGGATGCCGATGGTGGCGGGCACAGGCGAACCTCCGGGAAACGGCGACGGCGCCGCCGGCAAGGGGGAAGGGCTCCGGCCAAACTAGGCAGCCGGAACAGCCAGCGTCAACCCGCGCGAGCGCGGGCACGAAAAAAGGCGCCCCCGCGGGGGGGCGCCTGCGGCCGCAGCGAGGGGATCAACCCCGGCGCACGAGCACGGCGTAGACGACGGGCAGGACGATCCCCAGCAGCATCAGCACCCCGCCGCGGCCCACGAGTCCCTTGCGCCCCTTGACCAGGAAGATGCCGGTCACGGCCAGGATGATCAGGACGGCGGCGTAGGCGTCGGCGATGCCGGTCCAGGGCGCCTTGCCCTTGTTCAGGTGCATGAAGTTGAAATCGTAGAGCAACGGCCGCTTCACGTTGCCGCGACGCACGACCTCCCCGGTCACCAGGTTCACGTCGATGGTCCCGTCCTGGACGAAGACCTGCAGCAGGTCGCGATCCGCCCGCCAGGTCTCCTTGACCGGTTCCAGCAGCGCGAGACGTTCCAGGACCAGGGGCGCGACCGCCTCGGTCTCGCCGTCGCCGGTCGGCTCGATGCGCGAGTTCTGCACATAGGCGGCATGGCTCGGATCCCAGTGGTGGACGTGGTTCACGGCGATGCCGCTGACCGCGTACACGAGGGTCAGACCCACGGCGAAGAACCCCAGCTCCCGGTGCAGCCAGCGGCAGACCTTGCGGAACCCGTTCACCCGGCTACTTCCAGTTGCAGACGGCGCCGGTGGCGGCCAGCTCGTAGACGGTCTTGCACTGGACTTCGGGCTCGCCCGCACGGGTCGCGTCGCACTTCTTGGACGTGTCCTCGACGCGGTTGGCCTTGAACACGCCCGTAGCGCGGACCTTCTCGCCCACGATCTCCTTCGGGAAGACGATGACGCCGTCCTCGACCGCCACGCGCAGGGTCTCGCCCTCGACGTCCGAGGCCAGGGACAGCCAGCAGCCGCGGTGGGCGCAGACGCCGACGACGGTGCCTTCGATGTTCAGGGTCTTGCCGACGAACTGGTCGGGGTTGGCCAGAACGGCGCTGATGGAGGTGACGTCGCCCTCGGCGACCCCCTTGCCGTAGACCTTCTCCTTGGCGACGGCGGGAACGGCGGCGATGGCCAGCAGCAGCAGAGCGGTGACGAAGCGGCGCATGTGGGTTCTCCCTAGGCTCGTGTTGACGGGTCCTCCCGGAGCGGGAAAGATGCGCACCCCCCAACGCGCGGGCAAGCCAAACCCTGCGCTCCGACCACAGGTCAGCCGCGCAGGACCGAACGCAGCGTCCCGGGCAGGCCCTGACGCCAGTTGACCCAGTTGTGGCCGGTATTGCGCTCGACGGTCCGGTGCTCGCAGCCGCAGGCCAGCAGCGCGGCCTCGAGACGGCGGTGGCAGGGCAGCAGCCATTCGAGGGTCCCGCACTCCAGGTGCCAGCGCAGATCCGGGCCCCGGCCGGCGTGCAGCTGCCGCAGCAGCCACTCCCCGCCGGCGTAGGGATCGGGCGGGTCGTCCTCGGGCGCGATCAGGAAGGCGCCGCTGTGCGCGGCGACGGCCGCGAAGAGATCCGGCCGCGCCAGGGCCAGATCGGCGCCGGCCAGCGCGCCGAGGCTGGCCCCCAGCAGGATCCGCGTCCCGTCGCAGCGTACGCGCGCCTCGGCCGCCGGCAGCAGTTCGTCCAGGACGTAGGCGCGGAACCGCGCGTCGAAGACGTAGTCGCGGCCGCGCCGCTCGGGGTGCACCAGCAGGAAATGCGCGGCCGGCGTCTCGCCCCGCTCGAACAGCAGATCGGCCACCGGCCCGAGGCGACCGTGCTGCCAGTAGGACTTGCCGTCCTGCACGACGACCAGGGGCCCGGCTTCGGCGGGCCCGGCGGTGGAGTACAGGAAGGCGCGGCGCTCCTGCCCCATGGCCGTCGAGTGCAGCCGCAGGCCCTGCAGGCGCCGCGACGCCCGCGCCGGCGCCGCCGCGACGACGGGGTCGACGGCCCAGAGCGGGCCGGCCAGGCGGCAGGCGTGGCTCCACCAGGGATTGCCGGCCGGCACGCCGTCGGGATCGGCGCGCGGCTTGCCGTCGGCGTCCAGCCAGGCGTACTCGAACCAGGCGTCGTCGGGCAGCGCGAAGGGGGTGAGCTCGGCGACCGGCAGGGGCCGCCGGGCCCAGTCGTGCAGGTCGCTGATCAGGTGGGTGGCCCAGACGGGCGGCCGCAACGTCGCTTCCAACCCCGACCCCGTTCGGCTAGGATGCCGCCATGGCGACATCACGCTTCGACCCGGCTCCGGCGGAACTGCTGGGCTGCCGGCGGTGCCCGCGCCTGGTCCACTGGCGCGAGCAGGTGGCGCGCGTCAAGCGGCGCGCCTATCTGGAGTGCGAATACTGGGGCCGGCCGCTGCCCGGATTCGGCGACCCCGAGGCGCCGGTCTGCCTGGTCGGCCTCGCTCCCGGCGCCCACGGCGCCAACCGCACCGGCCGGATGTTCACCGGCGACGCCAGCGGCGCCTTCCTCTTCCCGGCCCTGCACCGCTGCGGCTTCAGCGACCGGCCCGCGAGCGAAGGGCCCGCGGACGGCTTGCGCCTCAGCGGGCTCTGGATCACCAGCGCGTTGCGCTGCGTGCCGCCGGACAACGTGCCGACCCGCGACGAGATCCGCCACTGCCGCGACTGGCTGGCCCGTGACCTCGACGGCCTGCGCGGCCTGCGCGTGATCATCGGCATGGGCCAGATCGGTCACGACGCGGTGCTCGACCTGATGGTGTCGCGCGGCGCCCCGCTGGTCAAGGCGCGGCACCGCTTCGCCCACGGCGCCGAGTCCGAACTGCCGGACGGCACCCTGCTGCTGGACACCTACCACGTCAGCTTCCGCAACACCAATTCCGGCCTGCTGACCCCCGCCATGCTCGACGCCGTTCTGCTGCGCGCGCGGGTCCTCGCCGGCCTCCCCCCGCCCTGACGAAACCACGTTGGTGCAGAACGCTTTTCCACACTATGGTTGCGCTGTGCCGCCAACGGGAGGACGGATGCGGACCACCGGGCTGACCACGCGCCTCGCCTCGCCCCTGCTGATCCGGCGCCTGCCGCCGGCGGCGTCCGACGCGGTGCTGCTGACCTTCGACGACGGGCCCACCCCCGGCGTCACCGACGGTGTGCTCGAGCGGCTCGCGCGCCACGGCGCGCGGGCGGTGTTCTGCGTGGTCGGCGAACTCGTCGCGACCGCGCCGGATCTGGTCCGCGCCTGCCGCGACGCCGGCCACGGGCTCGGCAACCACTCGTATGTCCACGACATGTCCCGAATGCCGTCGCCGTCGGCCTACCTGCGGGACCTCGACCGCTGCAGCGCGGCGATCCGCGCCGCGGCCGGCTGTGCGCCGCGCTGGTTCCGCGCGCCCGGCGGCCGCATGCACCCGGCCAGCCTGCTGGGGCCGCGCCGCCGCGGGCTGCGCCACCTGCACTGGTCGGTGGACCCGCTGGACTGGCGCTGCCGCACCCCGGAGCAGGCCCGCGCGGTCGCGCGGCGCCTGGCGGACGGGGTCCGCGGCCGCGACATCGTGCTGCTGCACGACTACGACGCGCTGGTCCACGACCTGCTCGACGAACTGCTGCCCGCCCTGGCCGCGCGCGGCTTCGATCTCGCGGGCGGCCTGGCCGCCCTGGAACGCCGCGACGGGCCCGACGCGGGACGCGCCGCGTGATGCGCATCTCGATCGTCGTGCTGACCTACCGGCGCCGCGAGGCGGTGCTGAACCTGCTGGGCTGTCTGGCCAGGATGCGGGACGCCGACCACGAGGTGATCGTCGTCGACAACGGCGGCGGCGACGACGCCGCCGCGGCGGTGCGCGCGGCCCACCCCGGGATCCGGCTGCTCGTCCTGCCGCACAACACCGGCGTCGGGGCGCGCAATCGCGGGATCGAGACGGCCACGGGCGACGTCGTGGTCACGCTCGACGATGACATGGTCGACTTCGGCGACGCCGAACTCGTCCACATTCGCGCGGCCTTCGCGGCGCGGCCCCGCCTCGGCGCGCTCTGCTTCAAGGTGACGTGGCCGGGCACCGACCGCGTGCGCGACTGGGTGCACCGGCGCCCCGTCGCCGACGCCGACGCGACCTTCCCGACCTACGAGGTCACCGAGGGCGCGGTGGCCTGGCGCCGTTCTGCGTTGCTGGAGGCCGGGGGCTACCGCGAGGACTTCTTCATCAGCCACGAAGGGCTCGACCTCGCCTACCGCCTGCTGGACCGCGGCTTGGAGATCGTCTACGACGGCGGCGTCCGCGTGGGGCATGACCATCGTGCCAGCGGTCGGCCCGGCTGGCAGCGCTACTATTACGATACGCGCAATCTGATCTGGATCGCCGTCCTGCACCAGCCGGTCTCGTACGCGGCCGGCTACCTGCTGCGGGGGCTCGGCTCGATGCTTGTGTACAGCCTGCGCGACGGCCATCTTCTGTCCTGGCTGCGGGCGGTCCGGGACGGACTGCTGCGCGTGCCCGGACTCGCCCGGGAACGGCGGGTCTGGTCGGCGGACACCCGGGCCTACATCGCGGCCGCGGACGCCTACCGGCCGGGTTTCTGGACCCTGGCGCGGCGCCGGTGGGGACAAAAAGGCTTCAGTCTCGAATGAGACGACCGATACCAGCGCCGTGGCCGGCCGATCCCTCCGCCGGCGCAGCGATTGGCCCGGGAACGTACGGGAGACGTGTGACTGTGACTTCTGCGAGCGGACAGGTGCCTGAACTGTCGGTCGTCATGCCGATCCGCAACGAGGCGAACCTGATCGGGTCCGTCCTGGACCAGCTTCACGAGCAGTCGCTGCCGCCGGAGCGCTTCGAGATCCTGGTCGTCGACGGCATGAGCGAGGACGGCACCCGGGAGATCGTCCAGGCGATGATGGGCCGCCGTCCGGGGATCCGTTTGTTCGACAACCCGCGGGGCCTGTCGGGCGTCGCCCGCAACATCGGCGTCCAGCACGCCACGACTCCCTACATCCTGTTCGTGGACGGCCACTGCCGCATCGAGAGCCGCGAGATGCTCGCGACCGCCCTGGCCGCCTTCCTGCGGGGGGAACGGTGCCTCTCCCGTCCCCAGCCCCTGATCGGCGACGGCGGCCGGCCCTTCCAGGCTGCGGCCTCCCTGGCGCGGAGATCCGGCCTGGGCCACTACGCGGGCTCGAAGATCTACGAAGCGGAGGACCGCCACTGCAACCCGCTGAGCGCGGGCTGCGGCTACACCCGCGATCTCTACCTGGAGCTCGGCGGCGTGGACGAGAGCTTCGACGCCGGCGAGGATCTCGAGTTCAACCTGCGCGTCCATCAGAGCGGCGTGGCGGCCCTGCATTGCCGCGACCTGGCCCTGGCGTACATGGCGCGGCCCACCTGGCGCGACCTGTTCCGCCAGCTCTACCGCTACGGCCACGGGCGCGCCCGCATGGCGCGCAAGCATCCCGGCTCCTTCTCGCCGCTGGCCACGGCCGTTTCCCTGTTGAGCCTGTGGCTGATGGTTCTGCCGGTGCTGGGGATCTTCTGGCGCCCGGCCTGGCAGATGTGGCTGGCCACGGCCGCGCCCTACGCCGTCGTGACCCTCGCGACGGCGGCCTGGCTGGCCCGCGGCCGCAGCGCCCGCCTGTGGCTCACGACGGCCGCCTGCTTCCCGGCGATCCACTTCGGCGCCGGCGTCGGCTACGTGTCGGGCCTGATCGGCGGCCCTTCGTGGCAGCACGCGCCGGCCCGGCGGTCGGCCGTCTGCGCGACGCCTCCACCCTCGCAGCGTTCCTGACGCCCCCTCAGGCCTGACCCTGCCAGGCCCGGTGCGCGGCGATCAGCTCGTCGACGACGCCGGGCTCGGCCAGCGTCGTGATGTCGCCCATGCCCGCGTACTCGCCGGCGGCGATGCGCCGCAGGATGCGCCGCATGATCTTGCCGCTGCGGGTCTTGGGCAGCCCCGGCACCACGAGGATGACGTCCGGGCTCGCGATCGGCCCGATCACGTGGCGGACCTGCTCCTTGAGCACGCCGACCAGTTCGTGCGCTTCCATCTCCTCGCCCTCGGCGTTCACCAGCACGTAGGCGAAGATGCCCTGCCCCTTGATCTCGTGCGGGTAGCCGACCACCGCGGCCTCGGCGACCACCGCGTGCGCGACCAGCGCGCTCTCGACCTCGGCGGTGCCGAGGCGGTGGCCGCTGACGTTGATCACGTCGTCGACGCGGCCGGTGATCCAGTAGTACCCGTCCTCGTCGCGGCGGCAGCCGTCGCCGGTGAAGTAGTAGCCCGGGTACTGCGTGAAGTAGGTCTCGTGGAAACGCTCGTGGTCGCCGTAGACGGTGCGGGCCTGGCCCGGCCACGTCCGCTCGATGCAGAGGTTGCCGGCGACGCCGTCGCCTTCCAGCGGCTTGCCTTGCTCGTCCATGAGCAGGGGCTTGATGCCGAAGAAGGGCAGCGTGGCCGGGCCGGGCTTCAGGGGCGTGACCCCGGGCAGCGGCGAGATCAGCACGCCGCCGGTCTCGGTCTGCCACCAGGTGTCGACCACGGCGCAGCGCCCGCCGCCGACCTTGTCGTGGTACCAGCGCCAGGTCTCGGGGTTGATGGGCTCGCCGACGGTCCCCAGGATCCGCAGCGTGTCGCGGCGGCTGCCCGCCAGGAAGCCGTCGCCGCAGCGGTGGACCGCCCGCAGCGCCGTGGGCGCGGTGTAGAAGATGTTCACGCCGAGATCGTCGACGATCCGCCAGTAGCGCCCCGCGTCGGGGTAGGTCGGGATCGACTCGAACATGACGGTGGTGGCCCCGTTGGCCAGCGGTCCGTAGATGATGTACGAGTGGCCGGTGATCCAGCCGATGTCCGCGGCGCAGAAGTGGATGTCGCCGGGGTGGTAGTCGAAGACCAGCTTGTGGGTCATCGCCGCGTAGACGAGGTAGCCGCCGGTGGTGTGCAGCACGCCCTTGGGCTTGCCCGTCGAGCCCGAGGTGTACAGGACGAACAGCGGATCTTCCGCCCCCATCCACTCCACCGTGCAGGTCGAGCGCTGCTTGCGGCACTCCTCGTCCAGCCAGAAGTCGCGGCCCGCCTTCATGGCGACCTCGGCGTCCGTGCGGCGCGCGACCAGCACGGTCTTCACCAGGTCCAGCCCGTCCACCGCGCGGTCGACGGTCTCCTTCAGGCGCAGCCGCTTGCCCCCGCGCAGCCCCTCGTTGGCGGTGATGACCAGCTTGGCGCCGGCGTCGAGGATCCGGTCGCGGATGGACTCGCTGCTGAAGCCGCCGAAGACGATCGAGTGGACGGCGCCGATGCGCGCGCAGGCCAGCATGGCGACGGCCAGGTCCGGGATCATCGGCATGTACAGGCAGACCCGGTCGCCCTTGCTCACGCCGTGGTGGCGCAGGACGTTGGCCACGCGCGCCACGCGGTGCTTGAGGTCGCGGTAGGTGATGCGCTCGTACTCGCCCGGCTCGTCCTTCGCCCAGATGATGGCCGTGCGGTCGCCGCGTTCCTTCAGGTGCCGGTCCACGCAGTTGTAGCAGGCGTTCAGCCGTCCGCCGAGGTACCACCCGAAGTCCACGTTCCCGTAGTCGTGGTCGAAGACGGTCCGCCAGGGATGGAACCAGTCCAGGATCGCGGCCTGCCGGCCCCAGAACGTCTCGGGATCGTCGAGCGAGAGACGGTACAGGCGCCGGTACTCCTGCATCGAGGAGATGTGGGCGCGCGCGACGATGTCGGGCTTCGGCTGGATGAGATCGCGGTCGCCGGACATGGGTTCCTCCACACGGTCCGAGGGTGGGGCGTCCAGAATGAAGGCGAAAGATACTCCGGTTTCGAGACGGCGTCATCCACCGTCCAGGGCCCGGTCCTGGAATGGGCGGGGCTGATATTTCGTTCACCCGGCTTGTGGATCGGGGGCCCGCACGATAGATTTCCGGTCGTTCCCGCGGCCCCGCCGCGTTCCCGTTCCCGCCAGAGACTGCGTTCCGGTTCCCGCGAGTGGTCCCGCCGTCGGTCCCGGCAAGCCAAAGGATGATCCCGTGAAGATCTATGTGGGTAATCTCAATTTCCGTTCGTCCGAAGAGGACATCAAGGCTCTCTTCGCCCCCTACGGCGCGGTCGAAGACGTGACCCTGATCACCGACAAGGAGACCGGCCGCCCTCGCGGCTTCGGCTTCGTGGTCATGACCGAGGACGACGCCGGCCGCCGCGCGATCGACGAGCTGAACGGCAAGGACTGCGACGGCCGCGCGCTGACCGTCAACGAGGCTCGCCCGCGCGAGCCGCGCCGCGAGCAGTCGGGCTGGTAGGCCGACCGCAGCCGGCGCGACACGACCCCGGGGAACGGCCCCTGTCCACGAGGACGGGGGCCGTCCGCGCGTCCGGCGGCGGGAATTCCGCCGCGCCGCGGCAACCCGGCGCGCCGTGCTGCGTCTGCACTGCGGTCGCCCGGCTTCGCCCGAACTCCCGGAGGTCCGTCATGGTTACGCCGCGTTCCTTCCGCACCCGCGTCCGTCTCTGCGCGCTGCTGTGCGCGTTCGCGGCGGCCGCGCCCGCCGCCGCCGGTTCCCTGGACCTCCCCGTGCGCGGCGCCGGCCTGTCCTTCGGCAACTCGCAGACGTTCACGGGTCTGCGGTTCAACCTGCGCGATCGCGACCTGCAGTCGATCCGGGGCGTGACCGTCACGCTGTGGGCTCCCGCCCGCGAACCGAGCGGCAGCATCCAGGGCCTGAGCCTCGGCCTGGCCGGCACGGCCGCCGACGGGATCGACGGCGTCACGCTGAACCTCCTGGGCTGCGGCGCCGACCGGGTCAGGGGCGTGGCCGTCGGCGGCCTCGGCGCCGGCTGCGGCGAGTTCACCGGCATCGGTCTGGGCGGTCTGGGATTCGGGGGCGATGACCTGACGGGGATCGTCGTCGGCGGTCTGGGCGTCGGCGGCGACCGGATGACCGGCATCGCAGTCGGCGGACTGGGCGTCGGCGGCCAGGACATGACGGGCGTGTTCGTGGGTGGCCTGGGCGTCGGCGGCGAGGACGTGACCGGCGTCGCGCTCGGGGGGCTGGGCGTCGGCGGCCAGGACATGACGGGCGTGTTCGTGGGTGGCCTGGGCGTCGGCGGCGAGGACGTGACCGGGCTGATCGTCGGCGGCCTCGGCGCCGGCGGCGAGAGCCTGACCGGCCTCGCCCTCGCCGGCGGCGGCCTGCGGGCCGAACGCATCGCCGGCCTGGCCGCCTGCGGGGCCTACCTGCGCGGCGACGTCCTGGCGGGGGTCGGGATCGGGGCCTACAACCGCTTCGACGTGGGCGTGCAGGGCCTGCAGATCGGCATCGTCAACTACGCCGCCGCGCTGCAGGGCGTCCAGCTCGGCCTGCTCAACTATGCGGGCAACAACCGCCGCGGCACGCGCTGGCTACCGTTGCTGAACCTCCACCTGGGCGATTGAGCCGGCAGTAAAATCGCCTGTCGGGTCTTGCGCCCCGGTCCGGGAGTCCTTACGTTGCCTTCAGCTGACAGCGCGACGGGAAGGTGGAACAACTTCTTCAAGGTCTCTAAGTTTCTGCACATTCCGGTCATAGCAACAGCCTTGGGGGGGCTCCGGCTCCCCCTTGACTGTGTTACCGGTGGTTGTTTCTCAAGTTTTCAGTTAAAATGCCGAATCTGATGCATCCAGGAGGGCACCCATGCGACTGATCCGGTCGATTCTGCTGATTCTGCTCGCGACAGCCGTCGCCTCGCCCGTGGCGGCGCTGGACAACGTCCTGTTCCTGCACCATTCCACGGGCCGCAACCTCATCGACGAGGGCGGCATGCGCGGAACCATCGCGCAGCTCAACCAGGGCCGCGGCGTGCCGGTGCAGTTCTGGGATCACGACTACAACGCGATCGGCCTGCGCAATCCCGCCGGCAATTACACCGGGGTGAGTTACGGCATCCCGGGCGACAACACGGACCCCGACGGGCTCCACGCGCTGTGGACCACGGCCAACTCCGCCCGCACGCAGATCCTCCAGAACCATCAGGTGATCGCCTTCAAGTCCTGCTACCCGGCCTCGGACGTCGGCAGCGACGCCGAGCTGGCCCAGTACAAGGCCTGGTACCTCGCGATGCGCGACGTGTTCGACGAGCACCCCGACAAGATCTTCGTCGTCATCTCGCAGCCGCCCCGGCACCGCCTGAACACCGACCGGGACGACGCCGCCCGGGCCCGGGCCTTCGCCGTCTGGCTGGGCAGCGCGGATTTCCTCGCCGGGCACCACAACGTGCGTTTCTTCGACCTTTTCGACCGCCTCGCCAAGCCGAACGACGGCTCCGCGACGGCCAACATGCTGCGCTGGGAATACGAGCGATCGCACAGCAGCGACGACTCCCACCCCAACGCCGCCGCTAACCTGGCGGTCGGGCCGGTGTTCGCCGCCTTCCTGATCGAGGTCGCCGGCAGCGTGACCCCGAACACCGACAGCTCCTGGGGCGAGGTCAAGGCCGCCTGGCGCTGACCCCAGTCCCCGCACGCACGGGAAAGCCCGCGTCCACGGGGATGCGGGCTTTCGCATACCGGGCGACCGGACCGCCGCTCAGCCGCGGATCAGCTTCTTGTAGCGCAGCCGGTGCGGCTGGTCGGCGTCGAGGCCGAGCCGCGCGTGCCGGTCCTCCTCGTAGTCCGACCAGTTCCCCTCGAACCACCGCGCCTGGCTGTCCCCCTCGAAGGCCAGGATGTGCGTGGCGATGCGGTCCAGGAACCAGCGGTCGTGGCTGACGACCACCAGGCAGCCGCCGAACTCCAGCAGCGCGTCTTCGAGGGCGCGCAGCGTGTCGACGTCGAGGTCGTTGGTGGGCTCGTCCAGGATGATCAGGTTGGCCCCGGACTTCAGCAGCTTCGCCAGGTGGACCCGGTTGCGCTCGCCCCCGGACAGCACGCCCATCTTCTTCTGCTGGTCGGCGCCGCGGAAGTTGAAGCCCGAGCAGTAGGCGCGGGAGTTGATCTTGCGGCCGCCGAGGTCCAGTTCCTCCAGGCCGCCGGAGATCTCCTCCCAGACCGTGCGGTCGTCCTGCAGGTCGTCGCGCAGCTGGTCGACGTAGGACATCCGCACCGTCTCGCCGATGCGCAGCTCGCCGCCGTCGGGCTGCTCCTGCCCCGTGATCATGCGCATGAGGGTCGTCTTGCCGGCCCCGTTGGGACCGATGACGCCCACGATGCCGCCCTTCGGCAGGTGGAAGTTCAGGTCGTCGAAGAGCAGCTTGTCGCCGTAGGCTTTGCGCAGCGCGGTGGCCTCGACCACCACATCGCCCAGGCGCGGCCCGGGCGGCAGGGAGATCTGGGCCGTGCCCTGGCGCAGGTCGCGCTCCTGGGTCACCAGCTCCTCGTAGCGGGACAGGCGGGCCTTGCTCTTCTTGTGGCGCGCGCGGGCGGGCGTGCGCACCCACTCCAGCTCGCGCTCGAGGGTCTTGATCCGCGCCTCGTCCTGCTTCTGCGCCTCGGAGAGCTGCTTGCGCTTCTGGTCCAGCCACGAGGAGTAGTTGCCCTCCCAGGGGATGCCGTTGCCGCGGTCCAGCTCGAGCACCCAGCCGGTGACGTTGTCCAGGAAGTAGCGGTCGTGGGTCACGATCACCACGGTCCCCTCGTACTCGCGCAGGTGCCGCTCGAGCCAGGCCACCGACTCGGCGTCGAGGTGGTTGGTGGGCTCGTCCAGCAGCAGCATGTCCGGCTTCTGCAGCAGCAGCTTGCAGAGGGCGACCCGGCGCACTTCGCCGCCGGACAACGTCTCGACCTTGGCGTCGCCCGGCGGGCAGCGCAGCGCGTCCATCGCGATCTCCAGCGTGCGGTCCAGTTCCCAGCCCTGCTGGGCGTCGATCTGGTCCTGGAGCGCGCCCATCTCGTTCATCAGCGCGGTCATCTCGTCGTCGTCGATCGGCTCGCACATGCGCATGCTGATGGCGTTGAAGCGGTCGATCTTCGCCTTGAGGCCGGCGACCGCCTCCTCGACGTTTCCGCGCACGTCCTTCGTGGAGTCCAGCGTCGGTTCCTGGGGCAGAAAACCGATGCTGACCCCGTCCGCGGGGTACGCCTCGCCGATGAACTCCTGGTCCACGCCGGCCATGATCCGCAGCAGCGTGCTCTTGCCCGCGCCGTTGAGGCCGATGACGCCGATCTTGGCGCCCGGCAGGAACGACAGCCACAGCCCACGCAGGATCTCGCGGTTCGGCGGGATGACCTTCTTCAGGCCGATCATCGTGAAGACGTATTGCTGGGCCATGGGCTCCTCGCAGGTTCGGGTGGGACGCGGCGAGGCGACAGGATAAGCGCCGGAAGCCTCCCGCACAACCGCCCTGCGGCGTCCGCCACGCAACGGGCCCCGCGCACCGGGGGTGCGCGGGGCCGCGTCGATTCCGCAAGGGGTTGCTACTTCACCAGCAGCAGCCGCCGGCTGCGGGCCTCCCCGCCCGCGGACAGCCGCACGACGTAGGCGCCGGCGGCCGCGGCGCGGCCGGCGTCGTCCCGGCCGTCCCACACGGCCTCGCGGAGACCCGCCGCCTCGACTTCGCCCGAGCGCAGGGTGCGCACGAGCCGGCCGGCGACGTCGTAGACCCGCAGCTCGACGCTACCGGACCGCGGCAGCTCGTACCTCAGGGTCGTGGCCGGGTTGAACGGGTTCGGGAACGGCTCGTGCAGCCGCAGCGCCCGGGCCGGCAGGGACGGCGCCGCCACGGGCACGCCCTGGCGCACGCTCAGCCGACGGTCGGCCGCCAGTCCGGTGACGACCTGCTGCTGGCCGTCGGGCCAGCGGATGCGCAGCGTGTCGGCGATCGCGACAGCACCGAGGCCGAACTCGACCGTCGGCGAGTCCTGGGACAGGTAGCCGCCGCCGGCGCCGACTTCGCGCATCTGACGCACGCCGCCGGCGGTCAGCCAGACGCGGGCGCCCACGGCCGAGGTGTTGGCGCCCGACGCCGCGAGGTCGAAGTGGAGCCAGTGGTTGCCCGCGGCCATCCCGTTGTGCAGCAGGACGCTCGGCCCACCGTCGTTGGCCACGTAGACGTCCAGGGCGCCGTCGCCGTCGAGGTCGCCCAGGGCGACGCCCTCGGCCGCGCCGCTGACCGCCGTGACGCCCGTCGGGACGCGCACGAAGGCGCCGCCGCCGTCGTTGCGCAGCACGAGGTCGGGCTCGCCGTGGCGGGCCAGGTAGAGATCGAGATCTCCGTCGTTGTCAAGGTCGCCCCAGGCGACCCCCCGTCCGTGCCCGGTGTCGGACAGGGCCGGCCCGGCGATCAGGGCCCACGAGCCGGCGTCGTTGCGGATCAGCCGGTCGGACTGGCCGTCGTTGGCCACGTAGAGGTCGAGGTCCCCGTCGTTGTCGTAGTCGCCCCAGGCCGCGCCGTGGGAGTTGCCGGTGTCGGCCAGCACGCCGGCGCCGGTCGCGTTGAACCAGCCGAAGGTCCCGCCGTTCTGCAGCAGCCGGTTCGCGCTGAAGCGGTTCGCCAGGTAGAGGTCCTGGTCCCCGTCGTTGTCGTAGTCTCCCCAGGCCGCGCCCGCGCCGTCGCCGGCGTCGGCGACCAGACCCGACTGGGCCATCATGAACCACGCGACGCCCATGTCGGCGACCCCGCGCAGCAGGACGTTCGCCGTGCCGCCGTTGACCGCGTACAGATCCAGCAGGCCGTCGCGATCGTAGTCCACGGCCGAGGCCGAAGTCCCCGGACCGCCGTCCCCCACCTGTCCGAAAGTCGCGTCGAGGTAGCCCCCCGCGCCGTCGGCGCGCAGCAGCACGTTGGGCTGGCCGTCGCGCACGAGGTAGACGTCGCGCAGGCCGTCCCCGGTCACGTCGGCCCAGACCGCGGACATGCCGGCGCCCGCGTCGCGCAGCAGGGCGTGGCCGCCGGAAGCGAAGTCCAGTCCGCCTTCGTTGGTCAGCAGCGCGTTCGGGCCGCCGCGGACCGAAACGTAGATGTCCAGATCGCCGTCCCGGTCGGCGTCGACGATCGCCACGCCGCGCGCCGCGGCGCCGGCCAGGGAGAGGTCCGCGTCGGCCGCCGCCGTGAAGGGCCCGTCGGTGTAGAGGCCCGTCAGCGTGATCTCTTCGTCCTGCTCCAGCTGCGCCGTCGCGACCGCGGGTACGGGCGCGGTCCAGCCGGGCACCTCGCCCCAGGCGAGGGTGTATTCGCCGGTCAGGAACACGCGCACGGTGCGGTCGTCCGCACCGTCGAGTGAGAAGCCGCCGGGACCGGTCAGGGTCCACGGCGCTTCCAGGCCGTCGGGTTGCGCGTCGACCACCAGCACGCCGGCGTAGTCGGCCTCGGCTTCGGCGGCCTGCAGCACCGAACGGTTCGCGTCGCTCTGCACGATGACGATCACGCCGAGGCGCTCGGTGTCCCACGACGGATCGATGGTGAACGAGCGCTGGACGGTGACCGACTGCCCGGGCGCGGTCAGCGCGAAAGGCTCGCTCGCCAGGACCGCACGCACGTAGTTCGGGTACTCGGAGCGGGGGAACGCCTCGTAGACGTAGAAGCGCACCTGGTTCGAGCCCGTGGTCACGGTCGAGGCCACCTGGATGGTGGCGGAGACCGAACCACCGGTGCCGGCGACCTGGAAACCGGCGGTGATCGTCAGGGGCGAGGCGACGCCCAGGCGGTTCTGCACCAGTGGCTGGTAGCTGTCGAACATGCTGCCGCTGGGCAGGCCGCCGACCGAGCTGACCGACCCGTCGAACATGGCCGCCGGAGTCCCGGTGAAGCCGTAGTAGTTGAAACGGGCGCCGCCGGCACCGGCGCCGATGTCCCAGGTGAGGGCGACGAACTCGGTGCTGTCGTAAGCGGCGAGCAGATCATGGAATCCCGCGACCGCGGAAGGGCAGTAGGGTCAGCCGGCCGAGGAGAACAACTCTCCCAGGACCGTACGGGGGACCGCCCGGGCGGGATCGGCGATACCACCGGCCAGGATCAGGCCGGTCGCGAGGGTGAGCACCAAACGGTGCGAGAGGTGCCGGTGCGCCATGGATCCTCCTGCGGGAAGTGGGCTGCGGGTGACGTCTTCTCGAATCATAGCATCGAGTTATACGATCCGGCAAACAATCCTTCAAATTGTCGGGAAACCCCTTTTCCTGATGAAAATTGACTTTCGCGGCATGTGACTTTTATGCTAGAATCGCGATATCCCTGAATGTTTCTTGCTCTTTCATGATGCGAGGGCGGATCAGGGGAAATTCGGACGGTTGTCCGGGGCCGCACGTGGCGCACGCCCATGGCGGCGGGTTGTCAACTACCTCGAGGGGGACATTTCATGAGGACAGGCAAACTGATGCTCGCGATCCTGATGATCCTGGGCCTCGCCGTCGCGGCGAACGCCATGGACAAGGACGAGGCCCTGCACGGCCCCACCGGCTACGTGCCGGAGCAGACCAGCCCGCTGCTGATCACCGGCGCGGACTGCACCGACCCCATCGTCATCTCCAGCCTGCCGGCCAACCTGACCGGCCAGACCAACTGCGGCATGGGCAACACCTACTCCGCCACCTGTCTGGGCAACTACGACGGCGGCGAGGACGTCATGTACCGCCTCGACCTCGCGGCCGAGACGACGGTCGACATCGCCCTGACGACCACCAGCACCTGGACCGGCATCCTGCTGGACGACAACTGCCCGCCCGACGCCAGCGGCTGCATCGCCTTCGCCACCGGCAGCGGCGGCAACAAGGCCATCAACGACAAGACCCTGCCTGCCGGCAGCTACTGGATCATGATCGACACCTGGCCGACCCCGAACTGCATCCCGACGTTCGCTCTGACCATCACCGAGGACGTGCCGCCGCCGCCGCCGCCGGCCAACGACGTCTGCGCGGGCGCCATCGACCTGCAGAGTTTCGAGACCAACGTCTTCACGGTCGACCTCTGCGCCGGCTACACCAACAACTACGACGCCGGCGGCAGCGCGGGCTGCACCGGCTTCGCCAGCCTCGGCAACGACGCCACCTACAAGGTCTACCTGGCCGAGGGCGAGAACATCACCGCTTCGATGACCGGCGCCCACGACTCGGCCATCTGGCTCGTGACCGACTGCGCCGCCGCCGCCGCGACCTGCGTCGCCGGCGCGGATGACACCGTCGCCAACGGCGTCGAGACCATCAGCTACAGCGCCGCCGCCGCCGGCTGGTACTACCTGATCCTCGACGGCTACGGCACCGGCGCCTGCAGCCTCACGACCGTGACCATCGACGCTCCCGTCGCCAACGAGTACCAGCAGTGGGGCGGCGTGAAGGCGATGTTCAAGTAGTCTTCACCTGCATTCAGAGCGCGGACCCTTCGGGCCCGCACGGCGAAGGCCCCTCCCGACCGGGAGGGGCCTTTCGCTTTGGTTCTGGCCGTGAAATTGTCCCTGGCGTGGTGATTGCCGCGCCAGGGGCATGGCCACCAACACCCCCGGCTGGCAACCGCCCCACTGCCCCACCCCCGACTGCAAGTTCCACCAACAGGTTAGCCCCGCCTGGCACTTCAAACGCAAAGGCTACTTCACCCGCCGCTGCGCTCCGAACCGTATCCAGCGGTTCACATGCCTCCACTGCGGCCGCAACTTCAGCACACAGACCTTCTCCACCTCCTACTGGCAGAAACGCCCCGATCTGATGGCCCGGCTGTTCATGATGCTGGTCGGCTCGATGTGCAACCGACAAGCGGCCAGAGCCGATAGAGTTGCCCCGGCAACCGTCCAGCACCAGGCCGCCCGCCTCGGCCGCCACTGCCTGCTGTTCCATGCCAAACAACTGCAGCAGTTAGGCCCGACCCCCGAGGTCGTTGTCGACGGCTTCGAGACCTTCGAGTGGAGCCAGTACTTCCCCTTCCACCACAACGTGGCCGTCGATCCCGAGACCGGCTACTTCCTCTACCACACCGACAGCCCGTTGCGCCGCAAGGGGCGGATGACCGAACTCCAGAAGCAGCGCCGGGCCGAGCTTGAGGGGACCCTGGGCCGCCCGGACCCGAAGGCCGTCCGCAAGGGGATGGCGGAGCTCCTCGAGGTGGTGACCCGGGGAGCCGACAAGGCGGTGGTCCGCAGCGACGATCACCCGGCATACCCGCGAGCGATGAGACATCTGGACTGTGAGATCGAGCACCGGATCACCCCGGGGAAGAAGCACCGCGACCAGCACAACTCGCTGTGGGAGGTGAATCTGCTGGACCTGCTGATCCGCCACGGCACGGCGGCGCACAGACGCGAGACGATCGCCTGGGTGAAGCGGCGGCAGGCGTCGGCGGAGAAGCTGGCTGTGTTGCAGGTGTGGCGCAACAACATCAAGCGGCGGTGGGAGAACGGGCCGCCGGCGACGCCGGCGATGCTGCGGGGGGCGAACGACCGGGTGCTGACGGTGCGGGACGTCTTGCGTGAGCGGCTGTTCCGCACACGGATCGAGCTGCCGCAGAGCTGGGGGCGGTACTACGAGCGCGGCGTGGAGACGACGGCGTTGCCGGTGAACCAGCGGCACCGGCTGAAGTACGCGTTCTGAGGAGACGACAGAGGCGAGGCCGCAGGGCCTCGCTTCTGACAGGGACAATTTCCAGGCCAGAACCTTTTGGGTATAGATAATCATATTTCAATACAAATGGGGGTTTGCTATAATAGCAGCGCCTGTGATCGATTTTATGCTCTTGCATGTCGCAGAGCACGGTCAGAGAAAATTGGACGGACGTCCAATACCTCCGCTTCAATTCATTACGGCGGGGGTACCGTATTCACCTTGAGGGGGGACTTATCATGAAGACTTGCAACCTGTTGCTCGCGGGGCTACTGCTGGTCCTGGGCTTCGCCGTCGCGGCGAGCGCCATGGACAAGGACGAGGCCGCCCATGGCCCGACTGTCTACGTGCCCGAGTCGACCAGCCCCGCACTGGTGGTCGGCCAGGACTGCACCCAGCCCATCGTTATCTCCAGCCTGCCCTACCACGTTCTCGGGCAGACGACCTGCGGCATGGGCAACTCCTACGCCAACACCTGCCTGGGCCTCTATGACGGCGGCGAGGATATCATCTACCGCCTCGATCTGACGGCCGAAGCGACCATCGACATCCGGATGAATCCCTACACCTCCGGCTACACCGGCATCCTGCTGGATGACAACTGCCCGCCCGACGTCAGCGGTTGCATCGCCTTCAACACAGGTTCGGGCGGCATCCGCTCGATCCTGAACAAGACGCTGGCCGCCGGCAGCTACTACATCATGGTCGACACCTGGCCGACCCCGAACTGCATCCCGCAGTTCGCCCTCGACATCACGGCCGCCGTGCCGCCGCCGGCCAACGACGTGTGCACGGGCGCCATCGACCTGCAAAGCTTCGAGTCCAACTCCTTCCAGGTCGACCTCTGCACGGGGTACACCGACAACTACAACGCCGGCGGCACCACTGGTTGCACCGGTTACACTTCGGCCGGTATCGACGCCACCTATAAGATCTACCTGCAGGTCGGCGAGAACTTCACCGTCTCGGTGCAGGGCACCCACGACTCTGCGATCTGGCTCGTGACCGACTGCGCCAACGCCGCTGCGACCTGCGTCGCCGGCGCCGACGACACCGTCGGCGGCCAGATCGAGACATTCTCCTACGCCGCCGCCGCCTCCGGCTGGTACTACCTGATTGTCGACGGCTACAGTGGCTGTGGCCTCGCGACTGTCACCATCGACGCCCCCGTCGCCAACGAGTATCAGCAGTGGGGCGGCGTGAAGGCGATGTTCAAGTAGATCGTCTCCTCGATCAGCGCGAGCCCTTCGGGCCCGCACGGCGAAGGCCCCTCCCGACCGGGAGGGGCCTTTCGCTCGTGCGGACCCTCAGCCCGGTTCAGGGCAGGAGCCGGACCGTCAGGCCGTAGTTCTGCGCGCCGGTCGGCGGCGTCGCGTTCCAGTCGCCGCAGGTGTGGCTGCCGTCGGTGGCGTAAGTCGCCCGGTAGCGGCCGGCGGGCAGCGTGATCTCGCCGTCGAAGCGCAGGTTCTTCCCCGCGCCTCCGGCGGGCCGGGCCGTCTTGCCGGTCAAGGCCCAGACTTCCTGGTTGCTGCCGAGGTCCGTGATCGCGCCCCGGTCGAACACCTCGCTCCCGCCCTCGCCGAGGCAGAGCACGTGCAGGCGGGACGTGCGGGACAACGTGAATTCCTCCCGCAAGGCGGCGTCGTTCCCCGGGCGCACCAGCCGGACCAGCAGTTCCGGCGCGCGCGCGACGACGAGGTCCGCGGACGTGGGCACCAGCGCTCCCGCGTCGGCGGCGAGCGGCGCCAGCCGCAAGCCCCAGGCTTCGGGATCGTACGGGGGCAGGTCGTGCCAGTCGCCGGGACCGTGGACGGCATCGCTGAGGAATCCGGCTAGGTAGTCGCCCGCGTTCAGCGCCAGCTCCCCAACCCAATGCACGTTGACGGCCGCGTTGCCGGCCGGCTGCGGCGACTCGTCTTCGGCGCTCCAGACGGTCCGGCCGGTGCGCGCGTCTTCGATCCAGCCGTAATCGAGCGCGACACTCTCGGCTTCAGCGACTTCTCCCGTCACATGCACCTTCAGCCGCGCGGTGCGCGTCAGGCGGAACGGGATGGTCACGAGGTGACCGCCATCGGCCGGCCTCACCTCGACCGGCCAGACGGAGACCGCCACCGGTGCGGGTTGGAGCACGAGGCCGTCCAGGGGCGTGACCGTGACTTCGCACTTCCCGAAGTACTCCGCGGGGCTGGCCTGGGGGTCTTCGCGGTTGAGCAGGTCGGCCACGTCGTTCAGCACCGTGCGCCACTGGTGGAAGGCCTTGCCGTCGCGCGCGCGCCGGCCGGCGGCGAGGTGCAGGACGTAGTCTCCAGGCGCCAGCGGCACACGGGTCGTGCTGCGCCGCAGCAGCCGGCTGGCGCCGACCGGCTCGCCGGTCTCGGGGTCCTGGGCCCACACCGGTTCATCGACGCCCTGTCGCATCAGCCAGGCGCGGACGGCGTCGTTGCCGGTGAATTTCCGGCGCAGGCCGACGGCCACGATCTCGACCTCGCCCGCCGCCTCCACGCGGAAGCCGGCGCTCAGCAGGGCGCCGGGCTCGGGGGCGGCGAGTCGGACCGCGTCGGCGAGGGCCGGCGTCGTCGCCGGCAGGCACAGCAGGAACGTCAGGGCGATCGTCTGGCGCATCTCGGCTCCTCGGGTTGGGGCGGATCCCCTACGACGGCGCACCTGCGGGGTTGCATTCGCGCCCGGATTCGCTTTCCATGGTGGGGGTCCAACGACGGAGAGGGACGATGTCCGTACGAGCCACGATCGCCACGACGCTGTTGCTGCTGTGCGCAGCCGCTGTTTCCGTCGCCGGCCCCGCCGCCGCGGAGGCCCGGCCCCTGGTCCTGGTCAGCATCCCGCCGCAGGCCTGGCTCGTGGAGCGCCTGGCCGGCGATCGCGTCGCCGTGCTGGAACTCGTGCCCCCGGGAGCCTCGCCGCACGCCTACGATCCCACGCCCCGCCAGTTGACCGCCGCCGCCGACGCCGCACTGTGGTTCACCGTGGGCGCCACCATGGAACAGGCCCTGCTGCCCCGCCTGCAGCGCATGCTGCCGGACCTGCGCATCGTGCCCACCGCCGACGAGGCGGTCGGTCTGCCGGCCGGCGCCGCCGCGCACGATGACGGGCACGATCACGGGCACGATCACGACGGCGAGCACGAGCACGACCCCCACGTCTGGCTCGACCCGGTCCGGGCCGCCGACGCGGCCGCGCGGATGGCCGCCGCCCTGGGCCGGCTCGACCCCGCCGGCGCCGCCCACTATGCCGATCGGCTGGCTGCGCTGCAACGCGAACTCGCCGACCTCGACCGCGAACTGGCGGCGACCCTCGCCCCGGTGCGCGGCGGCGAGCTGCTCGTCATGCATCCCGCCTTCGGCTGGTTCGCCGAACGCTATGGCCTGACCCAGACCGCGGTGGAACAGGGCGGCCTGTCGCCGAGCCCCCGCCACCTCGCCGCGATCCTCGAGCGCGCCCGCGCCCGCGGCGTGCGCACGCTCTTCCTGCAGCCGCAGACCTCGCCGGACCAGGCCCGGACCGTCGCCCGCGAGGCCGGCATCGCGGTGGGCGTGCTGGACCCGCTGGCCCGCGATTACGCGGCGAACCTGCGCGGCATGGCCGCGGCGATGCTCGCCGCGATGGCTCCGGCGGCGCCGGCGGCCGCGCCATGAGCGCCGCGCCGGCGATCCGCGTCCGCGACCTGGACTTCGCCTACGGCCGCCAGCCCGTCCTGCAGGGCGTCCACTTCGACGTCAACGTCCTGGACTTCGTCTCGGTCATCGGTCCCAACGGCGGCGGCAAGTCGACCCTGCTGAAGCTGCTGCTGGGACTGCTCTCGCCGCGGCGCGGCACGATCGAGGTTTTCGGCAGCCCACCGGCCAAGGCGCGCCTGAAGCTGGGCTACATGCCCCAGCGCGTCGAACTGGACCCGCGCTTTCCGGTCACCGTCATGGACGTGACCATCATGGGCCGCCTGGGCCTGCGCCCGACCCTGGGCCCCTACCGGCGCCGCGACCGCGAAGCCGCCCTGGCCGCCCTGGAGGCGACCGACGCGGCCGACCTGCGCGACCGGCCCTTCTCCGAACTGTCGGGCGGCCAGCGCCAGAAGGTGCTGATCGCCCGCGCGCTGTGCGGCGAGCCGGAGATCCTGCTGCTGGACGAACCCACCGCCAGCCTCGACCCGGCGGTCCAGGACGACCTGTACGCCCTGCTGAACCGCCTGAACGACACGCGCACGATCCTGATGGTCTCCCACGACGTGAGCATGGTCTCGCGCTTCGTCAACCGCGTCCTGTGCGTCAACCGCACCTGCGTCGAGCACTGCGTGACCGAGATCCCCCAGGAGCTGGCCCTGCTCTTCGACGCCCGCGAGGACCTGCGCCTGGTCCGCCACGACCACGACCACACCGACCACCCCCCGGCCGGCGGGGCCTGCCATGACTGAATTCCTGGACGCGCTGGGCCGGCACGCCTTCCTGCGTCACGCCCTGCTGGCCGGCGTGCTGGCGAGCGTCGCGAGCGGCGTGGTCGGGACCTACGTCGTGACGCGCCGCATCACCGCCATCGCCGGCAGCCTCGCCCACGCCGTGCTGGGCGGGATGGGCGCGGCGATCTGGCTGCGCACGGTGCACGGCTGGGACTGGCTGACGCCCCTGCACGGCGCCGTCTTCGCGGCCCTGCTCGGCGCCCTGATCATCGGCGTGGCGCGCACCCGCGGCGGCGACCGCGAGGACACGGTCATCTCGGCCCTGTGGGCCGTCGGCATGGCCGTCGGCGTGCTGTTCCTGTTCCTGACGCCCGGCTACAAGGCCGACCTGATGACCTACCTGTTCGGCAACATCGTCATGGTGGACCCCGAGACGCTGCGCCTGCTGCTGGTGCTGGACGGGGTGATCCTGCTGGTGGTCGCGCTGTTCTACGACCCGCTGCTGGCGGTCTGCTACGACGAGGAGTTCGCGCGGCTGCGCGGCGTGCGCACCGACGCGGTGTTCACGCTGCTGCTGCTGCTGGTGGCGCTGACCATCGTGACGCTGATCTACGTGGTGGGCGTGGTCCTGGTGATCGCGCTGATCTCCCTGCCCGTCTCGGCCGTGGGGCGTTTCTCGCGCCGCCTGTGGCAGATGATGCTGCTGGCGGCCGCCCTCAGTTCGGTGCTGACGGCCGCCGGCCTGGCCCTCGCCTACCGCGCCGACCTGCCCGCCGGCGCGGTGACGATTCTCCTGGCGGCGCTGGTCTACGTCCTGGCCGGCGCCGCGGCCTCCCTGAGGCGCAGAGCCTGAACGATCGCGAACGCCAAGCACGAACCTCGCAGGAGGATGACATGGAATACAGGTTTCTCGGCCAGTCGGGCCTGAAGGTCTCGGCCCTTTCGTTCGGCTCGTGGGTGACCTTCGGCGACCAGATGGACGTCGACAACGCCCACGCCTGCATGAAGGCCGCCGTCGACGCCGGCGTGAACTTCTTCGACAACGCGGAGGTCTACGCCGCCGGACGCTCCGAGGAGATCATGGGCGCGGTCCTGAGCCGCGCCGGCTGGAAGCGCAGCGACCTGGTCATTTCCACCAAGATCTTCTGGGGCGGCCCCGGGCCGAACGACCGCGGCCTGTCGCGCAAGCACATCATGGAGGGCACCGACGCCGCGCTGAAGCGCCTGGGCCTGGACTACGTGGACCTGATCTTCTGCCACCGCCCCGACATCGAGACGCCGATCGAGGAGACCGTGCGGGCCATGCACCGGGTCGTCGAAAGCGGCCGGGCGTTCTACTGGGGCACCAGCGAGTGGAGCGCCGCGCAGATCCGCCGCGCCTACGACATCGCGCGCGCCGAGCACCTGACGCCCCCGACCATGGAGCAGCCGCAGTACCACATGCTGCACCGTCACCGCGTCGAGGTCGAGTACGCGCCGCTCTACGAGGAGATCGGCCTGGGCACGACGATCTGGTCGCCGCTGGCCAGCGGCATCCTGACCGGCAAGTACAACGACGGCATCCCCGAGGGCTCGCGCATGTCCCTGCCGAACTACCAGTGGCTGCGCCCCCATCTCGAGAGCGAGGAGGGCCGCCAGAAGATCGCCAAGGTCAAGCAGCTGACGCCCCTGGCGCGCGAGCTGGGCTGCACCATGGCCCAGCTGGCCCTCGCCTGGTGCCTGGCCAACGACGACGTCAGCACGGTGATCACCGGCGCCTCGCGGCCCGGGCAGGTGACGGAGAACATGAAGGCGCTGGAAACGGCGGCGCAGCTGACGCCCGAGGTGCTGGAGCGCATCGAGGAGATCCTCGGCAACCGTCCCGAGCCGGAGAAGTGCTGGCGAAGTATGTAGAACCGGTCAGCGCACGAGTCGGACGGCGAGCGAGCGCACGCGTCCGGCGTGTTCCAGGCGCAGCATATATGCGCCGGAAGGCAGCGGACGGCCCGCGTCGTCCGCACCATCCCAGATCGCGGCGCCGGCGCCGGCCGGCTGTTCGCCGTCCAGCAGCACGGCCACGAGGCGGCCGCGCAGGTCGTAGGCGGTCAGGCGCGCGGGGCCCGGCACGGGCAGGTCGAAGCTCACGGCCAGCCGCGGGTTGAACGGGTTCGGGGCGGCGGCCAGAGCGAGGACCGGCGCCGGCGCCGGCGTCAGGACGGACTCGGCCAAGACCCGCCCCGCGTCGATCAGTCGGTAGACGGCGCCGGACCGCGGCGCCGAAGCATCGCGCCGCCGGCCCGCCTCGGGTTCCGTCAGCAGTCCCAGATCCACGACGGCGCCGTCGGGATCGCGCCGCTCGAGGCGCGGCTCACCGCCCGGCGGCAGCCCACGCACCCGCCAGTTCACTTCGGCGGCGCCCCCCTCCCAGGCCGCCGCGAACTCCTCCACCACGACCGGCACGACCAGGGCGTTGCGCAGCAGGCGCACGCCGTCGTAGCCGTCGGCCAGCACCACGTCGCGGCCGTCGGGCGCCAGGCCGGCCGCGTACGCGGTCGCGAACCAGCCGACCTGGTAGGGATCCAGCGCGACGCCGGCGTCCAGGACCCGCAGGCCCGCGCTCCCGGCGGCGGCGTAGAGGTGGCCGAGAGCCGCGTCCAACCCCTGCACGTAGCCGGGCAGTCCGACGGTATGGTGCAAAGCCAGGGCGGCGCCGTCCGACCCGTCGACCACGCGCACGCCCGCGGCCCCGGCCGCGACGTAGATCGCGGCGTCCAGGCGCGCGACCGCCAGCGTCTCGCCGGCCAGCACCAGCGTGTCGCGCGGCGCCGGCGCGCCCGGATTGAGCAGGTCGTAGGTGACCAGCCCCACGGACGCGACGGCCACGACGACGTCGTCGCCCGCGGCCGCGACATCCACGGCATCCCCCGGCGCGGCCGCCAAGCCGATCTCGAAGGGCGCGGCCGGGTTGGCCACGTCCAGCACCCGCAGTCCGCCGGAACCCGCCGCGACGTAGAGGCGCCCGCCCTCCAGAGCCAGCGCGCGCGCGTCCCCGCCGGTGCCGTAGACGCCGGACACGACCGGCGCCGAGGGCAGACCGACGTCGACCACCGCCAGCCCCGTGGCGCGCACCGCGGCGTAGACCTGGGTTCCGCGGATCGCCACGTCGGCCACCGGCGCGCCCAGGTCCACCGATGCGACCTCGAACAGGCGCGAGCCGTCGCGCAGCACGAGCAGGCGCAGGCCGTGTTCGAGATCGGCGACGGCGACGAGGCTGTCGCGGCGCGCCACCGCCACGGCGTTGCCGCGCATCAGGTAGCCGCCGACCTCGGCGGGGACCTCCGGCGCGGACACGTCGACGATCCGCAGACCGGGCCAGGAGTCCGCCAGGTAGGCCCGGTCGCCCGCGGCGGCGACGTTCCAGGCGTGGCCTGCGGTGTCCAGGACGGACAGCTCGACCGGCGCGCTCGGCGTGGACACGTCGACGATGCGCAGGCCGGCCGTGCCGTCGGCCACGTAGGCCCTGCCCGCATCGACCGCGACGCCGTAGGCCCAGCCGGTCGTGTTCAGGAAACCGATCTCGCGGGGATGGGCCGGGTCCGCGACGTCGACGATCCGCAGGCCCAGCACACCGTCTGCCAGGTAGACGTGGGTGCCGGCCACATCCACGCCGTACACGCCGCCCCAGCTGCCGAAGTAGCCGAGCTGGACCGGATGCGCCGGGGAGGATACGTCGATCACGCGCAGGTCGCCGGAGAAATCGCACAGGTAGAGCGTGCCGCCGCGCAGGGCCAGCCGCGAGAGGTCGTCGCCGGGATCGAGGCCGCCGATCAGGGACGGCGACGCCGGATCCGCCAGGCTCACCACGCGCAACCCGAGGGCCAGGTCGGCCAGGTAGGCCACGCCGCCTCCCAGCGCGACGCCGCGCACGTCGGCGCCCGACTCGGCGAACACCCCGACGATCCGCGGCTCGCCCGGGTCGCTCGCGTCGATCACGCACATGCCGGCCGTCCCGAGCGCAGCGACGATCAGCCCGTCGGCGACGGCCAGGTCCTCCACCGCCGCCGGCAGCGTGACCTTGCCCAGCGGCCGCGGCGCGCCGCCGTCGTTGAGATCGGCGAGGTCGAGCGCCATGCCGTTGCCGACGTGGACGATCCCTCCCGCGAGCTTCACGACGCGGCAAGGGCCGTTGAACCAGTGGGCGAGTTCGCGGACGTGCTGGGCGTCCTGAGCCGTTGCGGGACGAGGACCGCACACG